>CAXICP010000017.1:0-16680 GCA_964022595.1 uncultured Salipiger sp. | reverse complement strand
GCCAAGCCAGCCAAAGGGATAGACCCGTTCAAATGCGCGCCGGCGTTCCTGGGGAATGGTCGCGCGCGACACGCCGTGAAAGCCATCACAGCCGACCACATACTGGCAATCAAGCCGGCGCGCCTGCCCGCCTTGGCGAAAGGTCACATGCACCGCGCCGCAGGGATCGTGGATCTGCACGTCTTCGACCCCGTGCAGGATCGTCGTGCCCATGGCGTCCTGCGCGCGGTAAAGATCGGCGGTAACCTCGGTCTGGCCGTAGACCATCACCCGCTTACCGGTCAGATCCTTGAAATCCACATGCACCATGAGATCGTCGTCGGTAAGGTAGCACCCGTCGTGGGGGATGCCCTCGCGGTCCATCCGGTCCGACACGCCCGCCGCGCGCAGCAGCTCGACCGTGCCCCATTCCAGGATCCCGGCCCGGATGCGCGACAGGACATGATCGCGGCTGGACCTTTCCAGCACCACCGTGTCGACCCCCGCCTTGTTGAGCAGTTGCGACAGCAGCAGGCCGGACGGCCCGCCCCCGATGATGGCCACCTGCGTTTTCAGATCGGACATTGCGGTTTCTCCTCTTTGCCCGTTCACATTAGCGGTGGGGGCGGCGTGGCAGAATGGACTGGGGCGCGAATGGCTGGTAGTTTTCGGGCATGACGCCCAAAGCGCAGATCCCCCTGTTCACGCTGTTCGGTGAAACCACGACCTTTCCCGACGTGGTTCATTGCGAACGCGTTCTGGATCGGGCGGGATTGCATGAATGGGTGATTTCCCCGCATCGCCACGCGCAGATGGCGCAGGTGTTCCGCATCGACACCGGCCATGCGCGGGTGATGCTGGATGGCGCGACAAGCCATCTGAACGATGGGGCTTTCCTGTATGTGCCCCCGCAGGTGGTTCACGGGTTCACCTTTGCCCGGGGCACCGAGGGGCTGGTGCTGTCGGTGCCCTCGGCGGTGATGGCGCGCCTTGGGCCGCGCAGCGCCGCGCTGACGGGCTGGCTGGCCGCGCCGCAGCAGGGGTCGCTGACCCCCGAGGCGCGCAGCCTGTCCGACGCGCTGGCGGCGGCATATGCGGATGCTGGCAGTTTTCGGGCGCAGCGGCTGGTGGCGCTGACCCATGCGCTGATCGCGACCCTGGCCGAAGGGGGCGGTGCGCCCGGCATGCGCCACGGCCAGCTTCAGCGGCTGGACGCGCTGATCCTGCGCCAGCTGGGCAGCGGCTGGACGGCGCGCGATTACGCCGCCGCGCTGCATGTCACCGCCGGGCATCTGAACCGGGTGGTGCGCGCCGAGGCGGGCATGAGCCTGACCGCCTATCTTGAAACCGCGGTGATGACCGAGGCCTGCCGGCTGATCGCCTTTACCCGCCTGCCCGTGGCCGAGGTCGGCTACCGGCTGGGCTATGGCGATCCGCCCTATTTCTCGCGCCGATTCCGGGCGCGGATGGGCGAAACCCCGTCGGCCTATCGCGCCCGCGTGTCGGGCGCGACGTGACCGGGCGTTCTGTTCAGGCAGCCAGCCCCAGGATGGCGCGCGCCGTTTTCCAGTCGGCCACGGGGCGTTCGTAGCGCGCGCACAGATCGGCGGCCCGCTTCACCAGCGCCGCGTTCGACGGGGCCAGCGTGTTGCGGTCGATCCGCACGTTGTCTTCCAGCCCGGTGCGCACATGCCCCCCCGACAGGATCGCCCAGTCGTTCAGCACATACTGGTTCGGCCCGATCCCGGCGGCGCACCAGGGCGCATCCTCGCCGAACAGCCGCTTGACCGTCGCGATGTAGTAATCGAACACCGCGCGGTCGGCGGGCATGGCGTTCTTGACCCCCATCACGAACTGCACGTAGGGGCGCGCCGCGATCTGGCCGCGCTGCCACATGTCATGCGCGCGCAGGATGTGGCTAAGATCAAAAGCCTCGATTTCCGGTTTGACCCCGTATTCGACCATTTCCGACGCCAGCCAGTCGACCAGGTCGGGCGGGTTCTCGTAAACGCGGGTGGGGAAGTTGTTCGAGCCCACCGACAGCGAGGCCATGTCCGGTTTCAGCGGCAGCATTCCGCCCCGCGCCCGCCCCGCGCCCGACCGGCCCCCGGTCGAAAGCTGCACGATCATGCCGGGGCAATGCTTGCGCAGCCCGTCCAGCAGCGCGCCGAACCGCTCGGGGTCCGACGTCGGCTTGCCCGCGTCGTCGCGCACATGGCAGTGGGCGATGGTCGCGCCTGCCTCGAACGCCTCATGCGTGCTTTCGATCTGCTCGGACAGGGTGATCGGAACGGCGGGGTTGTTTTCCTTGGTGGGCAGCGAGCCGGTGATGGCGACGCAGATGATGCAGGGTTTGGTCATGGTCGGTCTTTCGAAAGGCGCCGAAGGGCGGCGCTGGCAGATCAGATGTCGAAGAAGACGGTCTCGTCTTCGCCTTGCAGGCGGATGTCGAAGCGATAGACGGGCATCCCGTCGCGGTCGCTGCGCCGTGCGATCAGCGTGGCGCGCCGCCGTTCCCATTCGATCAGGTTGATGACCGGATCGGCGGCGTTGGCTTCGGCTTCGTCGTCGAAATACAGCCGGGTGTTCAGCCCGATGTTGATGCCCCGCGCCACGATCCACAGGTTGATGTGCGGCGCCTGCAGAACGCCCCCGCGCCCGGCCACCCGGCCCGGCTTGACGGTGTCAAAGGCCCATTCTCCGGTGGCGAAATCGGTGATGACCCGGCCCCAGCCGCGAAAGCCGTCTTCGACCGCGCCGCGGCTTTCGGGATGGGCATAGACCCCGTCCGCGTTGGCCTGCCACGCCTCAAGCAGCACGTCCTTGACCGGCGCACCGATGCCGTCGATCACCACGCCTTCGACGCGGATGCGTGTTCCGGCGGCGTTGGGCCCGGCGATGTCATGGCCCAGCTCGCGCTTGTAGATGTCGAACCCCGCCGCCCCCGGAGCAAGCCCGATGTGAACATAGGGACCTGCGGTCTGCGACGGCGTTTCCTTGAGGTAATCCAGTTTCTGCACCATCTCAGTTTCCTTCCAGCCGGTTTTCGAACAGCGTGGACCGGCGCCCGCGCAGCACGATGTCGAATTTCCACGCGATGGAATCCAGCGGGATGGTCGCGTTCAGGTCCAGCGCCGCGATCAGGCTGTCGATGCCGTCCTGCGTGGGGATGGTCTTGACGATGGGGCACTTGGCGATCAGCGGATCGCCTTCGAAATAGCACTGGGTGATAAGGCGCTGGGAAAAGCTGGTGCCAAAGACCGACAGGTGGATATGTGCGGGCCGCCAGTTGTTCACCCAGTTGCGCCACGGGTAGGCGCCGGGCTTGATGGTGCGAAAGACATAAAAGCCATTTTCGTCGGTCAGGGTGCGCCCGCAGCCGCCGAAATTGGGATCGATGGGCGCAAGGTAGCTGTCTTTCTTGTGGCGATAGCGCCCGCCGGCATTGGCCTGCCATGCCTCGACCAGCGTGTTGGGCACCGGGCGGCCGTTTTCATCCAGCACGCGGCCATGCAGCAGGATGCGCTCGCCGATCGCGCTTTCGCCATCCTTGGCGTAGTTGAAGATCATGTCGTTGTCGCCGGGGTCGATGTCGTTGTGACCGAACACCGGGCCGGTGATCTCGCTTGGGCCCTGTTCGAGGCTCAGCAGAGAATAGCGCGGCGAGCGCGCGACCGAGGTCTTGTAATCGGGGGTCAGCGCGGCGGGATGACGTTCGCGGTCGCGCTGGTAGAATTCGGCGGGGCTGGTCATCGGGTCTCCTCCTCGGGGGGCTGGGGGGATGCCTGTGCGGGGGCCGCGTCCATCTCGGCATAGGTCTGCTTGGCAAGCTTGATGGCGTGGTTGGCCTTGGGCACGCCGGCATAGATGGCGACGTGCTGGAAGGCTTCGATCACGTCCTGGCGGCTGGCGCCGGTGTTCTGCGTGGCGCGGATGTGCATGGGGATTTCGTCGAAATTCCCGGTGGCGGCCAGCAGCGCCAGCGTCAGCATCGACCGCTCGCGGCGGCTGATGGCGTCCGACGCCCAGACCGTGCCCCAGGCAGACCGGGTGATCAGCGCCTGGAAGGGCGTGTCGAAATCGGTGCGGGCGGCTTCGGCGCGGTCCACATGGGCGTCGCCCAGCACGCTGCGGCGCACCGACATGCCGGTTTCATAGGTGTCAGACATGGCCGATCTCCGTCAGGAACTCTGTCAGAAGGCGCGCGTAGCCTTGCGGATCTTCGACGCAGGGCAGATGCCCCGTGCCGTCGATCACGCTGAACCGCGCCCCCGCGATGGTGTCGATGGTGGCTTTCACAAGCTCGCGCGGGCTTGCCCCGTGCTGCGCGCCGGCGATGCCCAGCACCGGCAGGGTCAGCGCGCGGGTGCTTTCGGTGAGGTCCGCGCCCGCGATGGCATGGCAGCAGCCCATGTACCCGGCAGCGGGCTGGCGCAGCATCATGTTGCGCCACAAGGGCAGTTCGGGGCCGGCAAGGAAGCGCGGCGCGAACCAGCGTTCCATCACCGCGTCGGTGATCGCGTCCAGCCCGCCGGCGCGAATGGCGTCGATGCGCGCGCCCCATGCCTCGGGCGTGCCAAGCCTGGCCGCGGTGTTGGACAGCACCAGCCCGCGCAGCGGCACGGTGCCCCGCGCGGCAAGCCCCTGCCCGATCATCCCGCCGATCGACAGCCCGACAAAGACGCAAGGGCCATCGACCAGTTTGCGCACCAGCGCCTCGGCGTCGCCCACAAGCGTGTCCATGTCATATGGCGCCTCGGGGCAGGACGTCAGCCCGTGCCCGCGCAGATCGTAGCGGATCAGGCGCAGCCCCTGCGGCAGCAGCGGCAGCAGCGCGTCCCACAGCCGCAGATCGGTGCCCAGCGAATTGGCAAAGACCACCGGCGCGCCGCCGGGATCGCCGTCTTCGCGCCAGTGAATGGCGATGTCGTTGGTCTTAAGAATGTTCATCCAAGGCCTCCCGTCCCCGGTTTCAGGCTTCACATATCCTTTGCCTCAAGTAAAATGACTTAATCGAACAGATAGATAACCCATGGGGCATGCATGATCGATCGCCGCATCAAGGTGCGCCACATCCAGGGCTTCGTCGAGATCGTGCGCCTGCGCAGCCTCAAGCGCGCGGCCGAGGCGCTTTTCGTGACGCAACCGGCGATTTCCAAGACCCTGCGCGAGCTTGAGGACATTCTTGGCACGCCCCTTCTGATCCGCAACCGGTCGGGCATTTCCTTGACCCCGCAGGGCGAGGTGTTCCTGCATTTCGCCGAAACCAGCATGGCCGCGCTTGCGCAGGGAATCGACGGGGCGCTGCGCCTTGCCCGGGGCGAACGCCCGGGGTTTACCGTCGGCGCCCTGCCCAGCGTCGCCGCCCGGCTGATGCCGCTGGTCGCCGAGGTGTTCATGGAACGGTCCGACATCACGCTGCGCATCATCGACGGGCCGCACGGATACCTGACCGACCTGCTCAAACGCGGTCAGATCGACGTGGTGATCGGGCGGCTGGGCGGAACCGAGGCGATGAAGGGCACCTCCTTTACGCAGCTTTACAACGAGCATCTGACCTTTGTGGTGCGCCCCGGCCATCCGCTGCTGGACGATCCCGACATCCGCCGCATCGCCGATTGGCCGGTGATCTATCCGCCAGAGACCGCCGCCATCCGCCGGCTGGTCGACAAGGTGCTGCTGGCCCATGGGGTGGGCGCGCTGCCGCGGCGGCTGGAAACCGTGTCGGGGGCGTTCGGGCGCCGCTATGTGCCGCGCTCGGACGCGGTCTGGATCATCTCGGCGGGGGTGGTCGCGGACGAGATCGCATCGGGGCAGCTGGCCGCGCTGCCCTTCGATACCGAAATATCCAACGGGCCGGTGGGGTTGATGACCCGCGCCGGTGAAACGCCCGGCCCGGCGGAACAGCTTTTCCGCCTTGCTGTGTCGGTCGCGGTGGACCGGCTGGGGCTTTAGCCGCCGCGCGCGCCGGTGGCGTGCAAATTCCGGGCAAATCGATCCATTTCGCATCCTCGCGCCCCCGCGCATTTCGCGGGCCATAAAGCAGTGGGGAAAGGGGCGTTGGCCATTAAGGGACGCTTAGGTGTTTGCACCTAACGTCGCGGCAACGGCGCGAGCGTCGCTGCCCTGCCGGTGCTTCCCGCACCCCGCGGGGCGCCGTCGCCATGCGCAAAACCGGGAAGGGAAAACAGATGTTCGCCTGCCGAAACCACCCAGCGCCCGCCGTCCCATTCCCGACCTGACCCCACCCGGAGAGTCCAGATGACCGATACCGCCGAAGACATGCGCCTGAATGGCGCCGCCCGTACCGACTGGCTGCGCTGGGGCCCTTACCTCAGCGAACGCCAATGGGGCACCGTGCGCGAGGATTATTCCGAAGGCGGCACCGCGTGGGACCATCTTCCCCATGACAACGCGCGCAGCCAGGCCTACCGCTGGGGCGAGGACGGCATCGCCGGGCTGTCGGACGATCGCCAGCGCCTGTGCCTGAGCCTTGCGCTGTGGAACGGCAATGACCCCATCCTCAAGGAACGGCTGTTCGGGCTGACCAACGACCAGGGAAACCACGGCGAGGACGTCAAGGAATACTATTTCTACCAGGACAGCACGCCGACGCACAGCTACATGAAAATGCTGTACAAATACCCCCACGCGGCGTTCCCCTACAGCGATCTCGTGGACCGGAACGCCCATCTCAAGGCGACCGATTCCGGCGCGCTGGAATACGAGCTGATGGACACCGGCATCTTCGATGAGGATCGCTATTTCGACGTCTCGGTCGAATATGCCAAGCGCGGTTCGGGCGATATCCTGGTGCGGATCACCGCCGCCAATCGCGGCCCCGAGGATCATCCGATCTGGCTGCTGCCCACGCTGCTGTTCCGCAACACCTGGAGCTGGCGCGCCGGCACGCCTCGCCCCGAAATGTCGGCCCTGCCCGGCGCCGGCGCGATCGAGGCGCGCCACGACGCGCATGGCACGACCCGCCTGATCTGCCCGGGCGCGGACGCGCTGCTGTTCGTCGAAAACGAAACCAACACGCAGCGGCTTTATGGCGCGCCGGGCCCCGATTTTCCCAAGGACGGGATCAACGATCACATCCTGCACGGCGCCGCCACCGTGAACCCCGCCCGGACCGGCACGAAGGCGTCTGCCCTTTATCGCCGCGACGTTCCCGCCGGCCATTCGGTCAGCATCATCCTGCGCCTGTCCGACGACGGCACCGCGACCGACCTTGGCCCGGACGCAGACGGCGTCTTTGCCGCGCGCCTGGCCGAGGCGGATGCCTTCTATGCCCGCCGCCTGCCCGCGAACCTGTCGCCCGAACGCGCCGACATCGCGCGCCAGGCGCATGCGGGCATGCTTTGGTCCAAGCAGTTCTTTCATTTCGTCGTGGCCGATTGGCTGGATGGCGACGACCTGCCCCCGCCCGCCGGTCGGCACAAGGGCCGCAACGCCCATTGGCGGCATTTCTATTCCGAAGACATCATCTCGATGCCCGACACCTGGGAATACCCCTGGTTCGCCAGCTGGGACCTGTGTTTTCACACCATCGCGCTGGCGCGCACCGACCTGACCTTTGCCAAGGAACAGGTCATGCTGCTGTGCCGCGAGTGGTTCATGAAACCCGATGGGCAGGTGCCCGCCTATGAATGGGCCTTTGACGATGTGAACCCGCCGCTGCAGGTCTGGGCCGGGCTGAAGATCGCGGAATACGAACTGGACACGTTCGGCACCACCGACCACACCTTCATGCGCCGCCTTTTCGACCACAGCCTGCTGTATTTCACATGGTGGGTGAACCGGAAGGACGCGGAAGGCAACAACCTGTTCCAGGGCGGTTTCCTGGGGCTCGACAACATTTCGGTCTTTGACCGCTCTGCCGGAAACATGCCCGGCGGCGGGCGGCTGTACCAGTCCGACGGCACCACCTGGGTCGGCTTTTTCGCGCTGCAGATGATGCAGATGGCGCAAAAGCTGCAGGCCAGCGACCCGGCCTATGCGGAAATGGCATCGAAATTCTTTCAGCACTTTGTCTTCATTGCCGATTCCCTTGATCACCTTGGCCGGGAATCCGACGGCCAGGCCGATCTGTGGAGCGAAGAGGACGGCCTCTACTTTGACGTTTTGCGCATCGACGATGCGTTCGTGCCGCTCAAGGCCCGCTCGCTGGTCAGCCTTATTCCGATGATCGCCGTCGCGGCGCTGGACACCGCGTCGCTGGACGAATCCGACGACCCGATCTTTCGCGAAAGGCTTGACTGGTTCCGGCGCGAACAGGCGGATCTGCTTGGCAAGGCCGCGCATGGCGCCGGGGAAAGCGACGATGCGCTTCTTCTGTCCTTCGTCGGGCGCGAGCGGCTGATCCGCCTGCTTGGCCCCATGCTGGACGAGGCCGAGTTCCTGTCGCCCTTCGGCATCCGGTCGCTGTCGCGGCGGCACCTGGACCAGCCGCTGTCGGTGACCATCGATGGCAGCACCTTCGAAACGGGCTACCAGCCCGCGGAATCCCATTCCGGCATGTTCGGCGGCAATTCCAACTGGCGCGGCCCGGTCTGGATGCCGATGAACTACATCCTGATCGACGCCCTGCGCGCGCATCACGCCCATTACGGCGACAGCCTGCGCGTCGAATGCCCCACCGGGTCCGGCGTGATGATGACCCTGTCCGAAGTCGCGGACGAAATCGCGCGCCGCCTGACCGCGATCTTCGAACGCGACGCCTCGGGGCAGCGGCCCGTCTACGGCGGCACCGCCAAGATGCAGGACGACCCCCATTGGCGCGACAACGTGTTGTTCTACGAATATTTCCACGGGGACATCGGCGCCGGCATCGGCGCGTCGCACCAAACTGGCTGGACCGGGCTGGTGGCGGTGCTGATCGAACGCCTCGCGCTGGCGCAAACCGCCGCCGAAACCCCGCAACAAACCCTTGCCGCGGCAAAAGTCGCCTAAGCGGCATATCTTTCGCGATTGCCGGCGCAACTTAACCTGACGGTAAAGAACATGCGCCAAAACATGCATATTACGCTGCGTCAATTGGCAGAAGCCAGCGCCCCACGGCACAGCCGGAAAGGATTTCCCAGCTCATGACTGCCCCTGCCCCCTTTTCCATTCCACCCCAGGCCGCCTATGCCACAAGCTATGACGTCGCCATCGTCGGATCCGGCGTCAGCGGCGCGCTGATCGCCAAGTCCCTTGGCGCGCGGGGCCTCAAGGTCATCATCGTCGAAGCCGGCCCCGGCGAGGATGTGACCGTCGCCGATTACACCAAGAGCGTCGATCGCTTCTACAGCGCCGTTTCCAAGGACAACAACGCCCCCTACGCGCACAGCCGCAACGCGCCGATGCCCCGCGACTACGATGCGGTCAAGCTGCACGACGGCCAGCCGAACGATCGCGGCTACCTTGTCCAGAACGGCCCGTTCGAAATCGACAGCACCTATTCCCGCGTCCTTGGCGGCACCACGCGCCATTGGGAGGCAAAGGCGCTTCGCATGCTGCCCGATGATTTCCGGATGCAAAGCGCGTTCGGGCGCGGCCGGGACTGGCCGATCAGCTACGACGCGCTGGCGCCCGATTACGCGCGCGCCGAACGTGAACTGGGCGTGTCGGGCGATGTCGAAGACCAGGGATACGGCGGGCTGAGCTTTGACGATGGCTATGTCTACCCGATGAAACGGATGCCGCCATCCTTTCTGGACAAGACCATCGCAAGGGATCTTGACGGATTCGAGGTTACGCTAGGCGATGAAACCTTCGCGCTGAACGTGCGCAGCACGCCGCAGGCCCGCAACGGCATTCCCAATGCCGCCTATGACAACGGCAAGGGGTTCAAGCCTACCGGCGCCGTCAGCCTGCACCAGGCCGAGATGGGGGGCCGCTGCCAGGGCAACACCAACTGCGTTCCGATCTGCCCGGTGCAGGCCAAGTACGACGCGCGGCGCACGCTTCTGGCCGCCGTCGATACCGGCCAGGTGCATGTGCTGGCCCGAACCGTGGCATCCAGCGTCGACATCGACAGCGCAACGGGCCGTGTCACGGGGCTTACCTGCAAGACCTATGCGGACAAGGACGCGCCCGGCCACGTCACCGGAACGCTGCGCGCGGCCACCTATGTGCTTGCCGCCAACGCGGTCGAAAATGCGCGCCTCATGCTTGCGTCCGACCTGCCCGGGACGGCCAGGCTCATGGGGCGCAACCTGATGGATCACGCCTATCTGCTGACCTGGGGGCTGATGCCGCAGCTGGTCGGCACGGGGCGCGGCCCGCTGTGCACATCGGGGATCGAAGACATCCGCACCGGCGCCTACCGCAGCCATCACGCCGCCGTGCGGTTCAGCATCCACAACGATGGCTGGGGCTGGGCCACCGGCGCGCCCTATACGGACCTTGCCGAACTGGTCGATGCGCGCAACCTGACCGGCGCCGCGCTGCGCGACGGGCTGCGCGACCGGGTGGGCCGGCAGCTGCTGCTTGATTGCATGATCGAGGTGCTGCCCGAAGAGAGCAATCGCATTTCCGTCGATCCGCGCCACCTGGACCAGATGGGCAATCCGCGCCCCGTCGTGTCCTTCGACATCCCCGACTACACGCTTGAAACCGTGGCCTTTTCCCGCAGGCTTACGCGCCGTATCTACCAGCGCCTCGGGGCCGAGGATCATTCCCGTTACGACCCGCTTGCGCCGGGCTGGGTCACGCATGACGGCGAAGGTTTCACCGTGCGCGGCGGCAACCACTGGGCTGGAACCCATATCATGGGCACCGATGCCAGGACTTCTGTCGTGGATGCGACGCAGCGTTCCTGGGACCACGCCAACCTTTACCTGGCCGGGGCGGGTTCCATGCCCAGCATCGGCACCGCGAACACCACCTTGACCCTTGCCGCGCTTTGCCTGCGCACCGCCGATGCCATCGCGGATGCCTTCGCATCCGGCACGGCGGGCCAGCCCGGCGCGACCCCCCGCGAAGGAGTGTCGGCATGAGCCTGTTTCAAATCACCGATCTGGACGGTCTGCACCAGCACCTCAGGGCCGCGATGCAGCTTGAACACGCCACGATCCCGCCCTACCTCACCGCGCTTTATTCGATCAGGCCGGGCAGCAACATCGAAGCGTTCGACATCATCCGCGCCGTCGCCGTGGAGGAAATGCTGCACCTGACGCTGGTGGCGAACCTGCTGAACGCGGTGGGCGGCACGCCCGACCTGACCGCGCCCGGCTTCGTCGCCACCTACCCCGCCATGCTGCCGGATGGCGAAGAAGATTTCGCCGTCGATTGCCAGCGCTTTTCCCGCGAGGCGGTCGAAACTTTCCTGAAGATCGAACGCCCTGCCGATCTTGATCATGGCGAGGATGGCGGCAAGACCGTCAGCCGCGAAGCGGTCGATGGCGCGGTGAAGGCCGGCCACGCCGGGGCGCAGGCCGAAGAACATTTCTTCAGCATCGGCGAGTTCTACAAGGCGATCGAAGACGGGCTGGATCGGCTTCATGCCCAGATGGGCGATGCGTTGTTCAGCGGCGATCCGGCGCGCCAGGTCGGCCCGGAATACTATTATTCCGGCGGCGGCGGGCTGATCAAGGTCACCGACATGGCCTCGGCCAAGGCGGCACTGGACCTGATCGCCGAACAGGGCGAAGGCGTCACCGATTCAATCTTCGACGAGGATGGCGAGATCGCGCATTACTACCGCTTTCAGCAGCTTGTCCTGGGGCGCTACTACCAACAGGGCGATGCGCGCGACATGCCCACCGGGGGGCCGGTGCCGGTGGACTGGGATGCGGTTTACCCGATCAAGACCAATGCGCGGATCGCCGATTTTCCCGAAGGGTCCGACCTGCGCCGCGCCGCCGAGGATTTCAACCAGACCTACGCCGCCTTCCTTGCCCGGCTGACCCGCGCCTTCCAGGGCGCCCCCGAAGAATTCATCCCCGCCATCGGGGACATGTTCCACATCAAGGAACTGTTCTACCGGATCATGCGCCAGCCCATCGGCGAAGACCAGGAACTGCACGGCGCGCCGACCTTCGAAATCGACCTGGCGAAGGAGGCATCAGCATGAGCTTCGACAGCAATCACCCCGGCCTTCGGCGCGACTTCCTGTCCTTGTCAGTGGCCCTGACCGGGTTCAGCGCGCATGAATTGCTCGGCACCGGCCAGGCCGACCTGTATCTGGATACGGCCTGCGAGATGGCCGGCGCGGATCGCGTGGCGGCCATGCTTGATGCCTTCACCGCCTGCGGGATCAACGATGGCGACGCCACCATGGACCGCCACCTGCGCCTGTGTGTCCTGAGCCATTCGTGCCACGGCCCGCTGGCGCGCAACCTGATCAAGCTTTGGTATGTCGGCACCTGGCATTGCCTGCCCCGCGACTGGCACGAAGCTTACGGCGGCAATCCGGCCGATCACGACCACATCCCCTCACCCACATCCTATACCGAAGGCCTGCTGTGGCCTGCCATCGGCGCGAACCCGCCCGGTGCCAAGCCATTCGGGTATGGCATGTGGGCCAACCCTCCGCGCGTGCACCGCGCCTGAAGGAGCAGCAAGATGTTGAACCCCGACAAGGTCCTGGTGGGCATCACGCCCACCGGGTGGACCAATGACGACTATCCCTCACTGGGCGAAGAGATCTCGTTCGGGCAATGCGTGACCGAAATGGCGCTGGCCGGCTTTGCCGGGTGCAGCGTCGGGCACAAGTTCCCCAAGGACCCCGACATCCTGGAACGCGAGCTGTCCCAGCGCGGCCTGCGCGTGTCCGAACCCTGGTCCAGCACCTTTTTCACCGTGAACGACATGCACGAGCGCACCGTCGAAAGCTTCCGCGATTCCATGGCGTTCATCAAGCGCATGGGCGGCACGTCGGTGGTGGTGGCCGAACTGGGCCACGCGGTCCACCAGCAGCCCGTCCCGCCGATTTCCAACAAGCCCCATTTCGACGATGCGCAATGGGCGGCGCTGACCGCCGGGCTGAACGATCTGGGCCGCATCGCCGCCGAGGCCGACATGCGCCTGTGCTATCACCACCACATGGGCACCGGCGTGATGTTCCGCCCCGAGGTCGATCGGCTGATGGCCGAAACCGACCCCGAGGTGGTGCATCTGCTGCTCGACACAGGGCACCTCTACTGGGCCGGGGACGACCCGCTTGCCATGGCGCGGGCCTACGCCGACCGCATCCGGCACGTGCACCTGAAGGACATCCGCCGCGACGTGATGGACCGGTGCAACGCCACCAACCGCACCTTCATCGAATCCGTGATGGAAGGCGTGTTCACCGTTCCCGGCGATGGCGTGATCGACTTCAGGCCGATCTTTCAGATCCTTGCCGATGCCGACTATGCCGGCTGGCTGATGGTCGAGGCCGAACAGGACCCCGCCAAGGCCAATCCGTTGCAATATGCAAGGATGGCGCGCAGCTACATCCGCGAAACGGCGGGGGTCTAGATCATGCGCCACAAGCTTCTTGAAGACATCGGCGGGCGGCGCAAGTTCGTCCTCGCGCTTGAGGCGGGCGAAAACGCGGTGGAAAGCATCACCGCCTTCGCCGAAACGCACCGCCTTGGCGCGACCAGCCTGACGGGGATCGGCGCCTTCGCGAAGGCCTCGCTTGGCTATTTCAATCCCGCCACGAAAGAGTTCCGCCAGAACGACATCGACGAGCAGACCGAGGTGCTGTCGATGATCGGCAACATCGCCATCCAGGCCGATGGCACCCACAAGATGCACGTTCACGTGGTGCTGGGGTGCATCGATGCCACCACCCGCGGCGGGCACCTGATCGAGGCATCCGTGCGCCCGACGCTGGAAATCGTGCTCGAGGAATCTCCGGCGCACCTGGCGCGCGGTGTCGATGCCAAAAGCGGCCTTGTCCTGCTGCAGCCCTAGGAGGCCCCGATGCGCTTTGGCGTAAATTCCCTATTGTTTTCCGGCACCTTCAACGAAGGCGATCTGGGGCTTCTCGACAAGGTCAAGGCGATGGGCTTTGACACGTTCGAGGTGACGCCGGTCGATCCCGACAGCTTTCCGGCCCGCGCGCTGGCGCAGCGGGCGCGCGACCTTGGGCTGACCTTGAACGCCAATTTCGCCCTTCCGGTCGATGCCAACACCATCGACCCCGACCCGGCGGTCCGCGCGCGCGGCGTCGAGCTTTCGAAAAAGGTGGTGGACCTGTGCGTTGAAGCGGGGGCCGACATCTATTGCGGGGCCAATTACTGCGCCTGGGGCTATCAGACCGGAAAGCGCCGCAGCGCGGATGAATGGGCCTGGGGCGTCGAATCCTATCGCGCGATCTGCGAACATGCCGCGGGCTCGCCCCTGATCATCGCGGCCGAGACGCTCAACCGGTTCGAATCCTACTATCTCAACACCGCCGCCGACGCGCTGCGTTTTGTCGAGGATGTGGGCCTGCCCAACGCCGGCGTGCATCTCGACACGTTCCACATGATCCGCGAAGAAGACGACATCGCGGGCGCCATTCGCGCCACCGGCAAGCGCATGGCCTATTTCCACGCCTGCGGCAGTCATCGCGGCGTGCCGGGGCGCGACATGGTTCCCTGGGATGACACGTTCCGCGCGCTGCGCGACATCGGCTACGACAGCTGCATCACGCTGGAATCCTTCAATCCCGGGCTTGAAAAGCTTGCCGGCCTTGTCTGCATCTGGCGCGACTTTGCCGCCTCGCCCGAGGATCTCGCGCGCGAGGGGCTGGCGTTCCTGCGGGCGAAATACGCCGAAATCAACCCGACCTGACCCCCCAGCCAACAAGGAAACCTTCCCATGGCCAAGACCATCGAAATCGTCACGTTCCGCCTTGCAGACGGTGTCAGCGATGACACGTTCATCGCCGAAACCAAGACGATGGAACGCGAATTCCTCGGCAAGCTGCCCGGGTTCATCGACCGCGACACCGGCAAATCCGCCGATGGCGGCTGGATCGTGGTGCTGCACTGGGCCAGCGCCGAAGATGCGCAGGCCTCCATGAACAAGTTCGTCGATGCGCCCGGCACGCGCGCCTTCACCGCCTGCGTCGACATGTCGACCTTCCAGATGGTCCGCTACACACTGGAAGATTTCTACAAGCTGGCACCGAACGACGCCGCCGCCTGACGCTTTGACGGCGGCGCCCCCCTGCGCCGCCGTCCCCTTCATGTTTTCCGACAGGATCGTATCATGCCAGAATCCTTTACCGTCGCCCCTGAAACCTTTGTCATCCCCGAATCCGTGCCCGTTCCGGGCGTGGGCAAGATGGCCGTCAACGCGATGGTCATCCGGGGCAAAGAGCCGATGCTGCTGGATACGCTGGCCACGGTTCACCGCGACATCTATCTTGAGGAAGCCTTCAAGATCGTCGAACCCGAAGATGTGCGCTGGCTGTTTCTCAGCCACGAGGACAGGGACCATTCCGGGTCGATCGCCCAGGTGCTGGAACGTTGCCCCAACGCAAAGCTGATCACGAGCTTCCTGGGGCTGGGCAAACTGTCCGAGGAATTCAGCATCTCACCCGACCGCGTGCACCTGATGAACGACGGCGATCGGCTTGATATCGGGGATCGCGTCGTCACCGCGCTGCGCCCGCCGCTGTTCGACAGCTCGGCCACCGCCGGGCTTTGGGACCCGTCCACCGAAATGTATTTCGCCGCCGACTGTTTCGGCACGGTCAATGCCGACACCCATCAATATACCGACGAGATGTCCGAAACGGACTACGAAGAAGGGTTCTTCTGGATGAACCGGGTCAACCACATCTGGTTCGAACACATCCGCGAAGAAGCCATCGGCGCCGCCGCGGATCGCATCAAGGCGCTGGATTCCAAACTGATCGTCAGCGGCCACGGCCCCGTCGAACGCAAGGACACCGCCCGCATGTGCGACAGGATCAAGCGCATCGCGGGGATGAAGCCCGTGCACCTGCCCAGCCAGGTCGAATTCGAAGCGATGCTGGCCGCCCCCCAGGCAAGCTGACCCACCGGCGAGCGAAAGCGAGGACGACAATGGCCCGAATGCAGGGTTACGACCAGATCAACGCGCTATGGGCGCAATGGCAATCATGCGTGTCCAGCCGCCCCGACGATCCGCCGCAGGCAGTGCTTGCCGATATCCTGCGCGCCAGCGGCACAAGGCTTTCGTCGCAGGAAATCGCCTTTGCGCTGTCCGGCGCGGGGCCTGATGTGATGAAGGACAGAGCGCGCTTTGCCGATTGCATGGTCGCGCTTCTGGGCGATCCGCCCTTGCGCCTGCGCCATGCTTTGGGGGCGCTTGGCACCGATGCCGACCAGCGCATCGCCAAGACCGATCTGCTGACCGTCATGGCCGCTTTCGCCGTTCCACCGGAAGAGGCCGCGCTGACCGCCGATGAAATCGATGCGGACGGGGACGGGCGGATTTCGCTCAAAGATGTCGAACGCTACCTTGGGGATGCACCGCCCCCTGCCCCTGAGGCCTATCGCGCCACGCATCTGCCCGATCATCATCTGGGCGCCTCACCTTCGCCGGCAATCGCCCCCGGCGCCGCGCCCGCCCGGCGACCAAATCCGCCCCATGACGAAGACGCCGGGCTGTCGCCGCTGCAGCTGCGCACCGGGTTCTTCAGGCTGATGCCGCGCGCGGCGTATCGCAGTGTCCGCGTAAACTATTCTGCCAATTCCGAAACCGACCTGACGGCGCGCGACCTCCCTTACACGATCGAGGACTTCGCCC
>CAXICP010000016.1:0-17042 GCA_964022595.1 uncultured Salipiger sp. | reverse complement strand
CGTCACCCTGCCCGCCACGGGCGCCGATCTGGCGGTGTTTGCCGGCGCCGAGGGCTTTCCCACGCTGACGCCCAACCAGACCTACAGCGCCGATGACATCGCGGCCGCCTTCGCCGCGCAGGGCAACCGGGTCTTTGCGCTGCACAAGACCCGGCAGAAATTCCGGCTGGACGGGGGCGAAGCCGAAGCGACGCGCCTTGAAACCCCAACCGGCGCGGTGTTCTGGACCGTCGCCATCGAAGCCGAGGCGCGAACCGATATGGACCGCCTTGTCGCCGCCATCGGGCTGACCGGGCGGCGCAACGTGAACTACCCCGCCTGGATCGCCGCGCAGCTCTGACGCGCCCGCTTCAGCGCGTTTCAAGATAGACATACTGCACCTCTTCGTAGCTGTCGGCGGCAAAGGCGAACAGCAGCCGCGCGGCGGATGACGCGTGGACCGCGTGTTCAAGATCGCCCGGGATGAACAGCGCGTTGCCGGGCGTCAGGCGGAACTGCTCGTCTTCGACCGTGACCTTGGCTTCGCCATCAAGGCACAGGTAGATCTCGGCGTGGGCATGGTGGTGGCGCGGCAGCGGGTTGTCGGGGCCGATGGTGGCGATGCCAAGGGTCATCCCCTGCGTGTCCGTCCGGTCGGCGGAAAAGATCATCCGGTAGCACGCCTGCTGCATGCCGCCGACCTCGACCGTTTCCTGCGGGATGTCATCGAACTGGCGAAAGACGGGCCGGGCTTGCGTCGGGGATGTCATGCGGAAACTCCGTTTCGGGGGGCGGGCGCCTGGCCCGGTTCGCGGATGCGCGACAGCAGCACGCCGCTTGCGGGGGCCGCCGGCATCCGGTTCAGCGCCACGTCCAGATCCTGTTCGGGCAAATCCCAGCGCAGTGCGCCGCACAGCACCCGCACCGCTGCGGCCATCAGCGCGACGGTCACGCGCTCGCCGGGGCAGCGGTGGGTGGTGGCCGCGTCTCCGCCGCCCTGTGGCACGAAGGTATCGCCAGGGGCGCGCCAGCCAAGCTGCCGACCGGGGTGGAAATCATCGGGCATGGGAAAGGCCGCAGGGGATTGCAGCGTGCCCCACAGATCGGCCAGCACCCACTGGCCCTGAGGCAGGTCGAGCCCTTCGTGGGTCAGGGGGCGCGTGGTGACGGCGCCGGTCAGCGGAAAGAAGGGGGAGGTGCGGCGCACCTCTTCGCAGAACTGGTCGATCCAGGCGCTTTCGGCGCCGGCCAGCGACTGGCGCCATTCGGGATCGATCGCCAGCCTTCGGGCGGCAAAGGCGATGTAGCGCCCGACCGCCACGATGGGGCGCAGCAGGTTCAGGATCTCGACCACCGCCACGTCGGTGGGAAGGGGTGCGCCGTTTTCCCTGAACGCCACCACCCGTTGCGCGGGGCAACCCTGCGGCAGGTCCGGCAGGGCGCGCGCCAGTTGCCGTTCGACACGCCGCCGCCGCATGAGCGCGCCAACCATGCCCGGCCCGACCGACCCGGCCCGCGCGCTCATCTGATACAGCGCCTTGCGCAGGTCCGGATCATGGCTGATCTGCGGGCCGAACCCGGCCCAGTCGCAGGCCACGCGCGCAAGGGTATCGCTGGCGCTGTCCAGCACGCAGGTTTCCCCATCGGCCAGCAGCTGCGCCGCCCATGCGCGGGCAAAGGCGTCGGCCAGCACCCTGGCCGCGTCTTCCTGCACCAGCAGCGTCATGAACAGCGCCTTGCGGTGGCGATGGGCGGCGCCGTCCAGTTGCTGCACGCTGGCCTTGTCCTGCAGCAGGCGCAGCACGGTGGGGGGCATCGCGCCGCGCCGGGTCAGCCCCTCGGGCCCGTACAAAAGCCGCACCCCGCGCGGCCCGGTCAGGCACACCGCCTTGCGGCCCATGATCCGCGCCGTGAAGGCATCGCTTTGCAGCCGCGCGCAGCGGTTCGGAATGAAACGATACCCCTCGCGCAAAAGCGCGAGGGTAGAGTCCGGCGCGCCGTCCCGTGGCAGCGCGTCAGGCGTCATATGATCGGCTTTCCGCCGGTCACCGCGATGGTCGCGCCCGAAGTATAGCTGGATGCCGGATCGGCCAACATCACGTAGGCCGACGCAAGCTCGGCGGGCTGCGCCGGGCGCCCCATCGGGTAGTTGGCGCCGAAATTGGCCACGCTGTCCTTGGGCAGCGTGGCCGGGATCAGCGGAGTCCACACCGGCCCCGGCGCCACGCAGTTCACCCGGATGCCCCGGTCGCCCAGCGATTGCGCCAGCCCGGCGGAAAAGTTCTGGATCGCGCCCTTGGTGCTGGCATAGGCCAGAAGCCCGGGGTTGGGCATGTCGGAATTGACCGATGCCGTGTTGATGATCGACCCGCCCTCTTTCATCAGCGGCACGGCGGCCTTGGACAGGTAGAACATCGAAAAGATGTTGGTGCGGAAGGTCAGTTCCCATTCTTCGTCCGAGATGTCCTCGAACGTGTCGAAATGCATCTGGTGCGCGGCGTTGTTCACCAGGATATCCAGCCGCCCGAAGCTGTCGGCGGTGCGCGCGACGATCTCGCGGCAATGCTCGGCGGATTGGATGTCGCCGGGCAGCACCAGCGCGCGCTGCCCAGCCTGTTCGACCAGTTCGCGCGTGCGGTCGGCCTCGGCGCTTTCGGACAGGTAGGAAATCGCCACGTCGGCGCCTTCGCGCGCATAGGCCAGCGCGACGGCCCGCCCGATGCCGCTGTCGGCGCCGGTCACAAGCGCGGCCATCCCCGACAGGCGGTTCGAGCCGCGATAGCTGTCTTCGCCATGATCGGGAACGGGCTGCATGTCCTGCGTGCTGCCGGGCAGGTCCTGGGTCTGTTCGGGAAACGGGGGGCGGGGATGTGCCATGTGAGGTCTCCGTTCTCGGCTGTGTGTCACTTGGGTCCTGAACAGTTGTCGGGCGCCGACGTTCCAAATTTTCGCCGGGCGGCGGCAATTTCCCGCCGCCTGCACCGGCGCGGCAATTCGCGCGGCGCGCGGGAACATTTTGCCCCGCCCCGAGGTTTGCGTGAGGGACCAAGGGGATCGGAGGGCCAGCACGTGTTGTCGTTCAAGAACATCGCTTCGCAGCACGAAAGGGCCGCAAGGGCCCGGCAGGGCACGCCCCCCGAAACGCCCGCCGATGGGCTGACGGCGGCGCTGGTGCGCCGGTCCGCCGCCGGGCTGGCCGATTGCGGCCCGCGCGACCTTGCGCGGCGCCTGCGCGATGCGGCTTCGGTCGACCTGTCGCTGGGGCGGCTGCTGGAAGGCCACGCCAACGCGGTGCATCTGGTCAAGGTTTACGGCGATGACGCCGCCCGCGCCGCGCTGCGATCCGATCTGCAGGCGGGCGCCATTTTCGGCGTCTGGGGCGCCGACGGCGAACCCCCGGTCAGCGCCGCGGGCGGGCATCTGCGCGGGGCCAAGCGCTTTGCGTCCGGCCTTGGCATCGTGGACCGGGCCATCGTCACCGCCGGCAGCGGCGCGGATCAGCAGCTTTACCTTGTGGATGCGACTGATGCCGCGCGCCACGATCCCGCCACCTGGGACATGAGCGGCATGCAGGCGTCGCGTTCGGGGCGGTTCGATTGCGACGATCTTGCCGCCCGCCCCATCGGCGCGCCCGGCTGCTACACCGCCGAGCCGCATTTCGTCGGGGGCACCTGGCGCATCGCGGCGGTGGCGCTTGGCGGCATTGTCGGCCTGCTGGACCGCGCCGCCGCGCAGCTGCGCGCGCGCGATCAGCTACAGGCCGATGCCCATCTGCTGCGGCTATCCCCGGTGGCGCTGCGGGTCACTGCCGCCTGGGCGGCGATCCTGCGGGCGGGCGAGCTTGCCCAGGGCGCGCAAGGCGCCGCCGCCCCCGAACAGGCCGCCGTGCTGTCGGTGTCCACGCGGCTGCTGACCGAAGAGCTGGGGCAGGATTGCATCGCGGCGGTGGAACGGTCGGTCGGGCTGTCGATGTTCGCCGCCGATGACGACACCGGGCGCCACGCGCGCGACCTTGCCTGTTACCTGCGGCAGGCGGCGCGCGATGCGTTCCTGTTGCGGGCGGGCCGGGCGATGCTGGGCCAGCCCGGCGGGCTTGCGGAATGGCTCGATGATCGCGACTGACACGACGCCCCCCGCCCGCCCCGTCACCGCATCCACTCTGTGCGGGCCGCGCCCCATCGTCGTGCTGGCGCCCCACCCGGATGATGAATCGCTTGGCTGCGGAGGTCTGCTGGCCCATGCCTTTGCCGGGCACGGCGCCCATGTGGTGCTGATGACCGACGGCGCCGGCTCGCACCCCGGCTCGCGCGCCTGGAACCCGGCGCAGCGGGCGGAACGCCGCGCGCAGGAACTGGACGCCGCCATCCGCGAGCTGGGCGGAACGGCGGGCGATGTCACCCGGCTTGGCCTGCCCGATGCGGGCATGGCGGACCCGTCGATCCCGGTGCTGTCCATCGCCCGCGCCATCGCCGCGCAGATGTCCCGGCTGGGCGCGCGCTGCCTGTTCGCCACCGCCCCAACCGATCCGCATTGCGACCACGAGGCGACCGCCGAAATCGCCCGCCTCGCGGCCCGGCTGACCGGCGCACGGCTGATGTTCTACCCGGTCTGGTCGCGCTGGAAACGGCCCGATTTCCGCACCGCGCTGGCGGGCATGACCGAATACCGGCTGGACACCACAGCGGTGCGCGAACGCAAGGCCCGCGCCATCGCGGCGCATCACAGCCAGCACGGCACGGTGTTCACCGATGATGACGGCGGCTTCGTGCTCGACCCCGAGTTCGTGCGCCTGTTCGTGGAAACCGATGAGATCTTCTTTGAGGAACGCAGCGCATGAACGCAGTGGATCTTGACCACCTGGGAACGCTTTACGCCGACGGAGACGACCCCTGGGGCTTTCGGTCCAGCCCCTATGAACAGGCCAAGTTCCGCGCCACCCGCGCCGCGCTTGCCCGCCCGGGCTATGCCTCGGCGCTGGAACTGGGCTGCGGCAACGGCGAGCTGGCGCGCCACATCGCGCCGATCTGCGCGCGCTACACCGGGGTCGACGCGGTGGACAAGGCCCTGCAGGCGGCGCGGCGCGCGGTGCCAAGCGGGCGCTTTGAACAGCTGTTCCTGCCCGCGCCCCTGCCGGGCGGGCCGCATGACCTGATCATCCTGTCCGAGATCCTGTATTTCCTTGATCCGCCGGGCATCCGCGAACTGGCCGCGCAGATCGACAGCCGCTGGCCGGGGGCGGAACTGCTTTGCGTCACATTTCTTGGGCCCAGCGGCAACGCGCTGCAGGGGGGCGACGCGCTGGACCTGTTCCGCGCCGCGTCCGCCCGCATCTGGCACCGCGCGGGGGGAACCGCGCGCTACCGCATCGACCGGGCCGAGGGCATGGCATGACGCAGACATCCCTGACTGCCGTCGAGCGCGACGCCTTCGCCGCAGCCGGCACCGTGATCGTGGTTCCCGCCCGCAATGAACAGACCCATATGGCGGATTGCCTGGACAGCCTGTTCGCGCAGGACACCCCGCGCCGCGCCGGCATCGTGGTTTGCGTGAACAACACCACGGATGACACCGCCGCCATCGCGCTGGATCGCGCCCGCGCCGAACGCTGGCCGCTGATCCTGATCGAAGCGCAATTCGCCAAGGGCGGCGTCGGGGAGGCGCGGCGCCTTGGGCATCGCGTCGCGCTGCGCGCCGCGCCGCGCGCGTCGACCTTCCTGTCGACCGATGCCGATTGCCTGCCCGCCCCCCGCTGGCAGGCCGAAATGGAAATCGCCCTGCGCCGCGCCCCCGCCGTGCTGGGGCGCATCGAGGTCGCCGAACACGAGCTGGCCGGGTTTCCCGGGCAGTTCCTGCTGCGCCAGCGCAGCGAAAGCGCCTTTGCCGAACTGGCCATGGAATTCGAACGGCTGATGGACCCCGCCGGCCCCGACGGGATCGGGCTGAACACCGCCGGGGGCGCCAACCTTGGCTTTCGCCGCGCCGCCTATCGCCATGTGGGGGGCTACCGCCCGATGCCGTCGGGCGAAGATCGCGACATCATCGCCCGCGTGCGGCAGGCGGGGCTGCGCCCCGTGCGGGCCGAGCGGGCGGTGGTGGTGGCGTCGATGCGGCAGATCGGCCGCGCGCCGGGCGGCATGGCGGACCAGATCCTTGCGCGGTCCGGCCCCGGGGATTGCAGCGTCGACAGCGCCCTTGCCCCGTTCGAGGCGATGGTGGCGCAGCACCTGGGCCACCGCGCGCCCGCGCGCCCGATGACCCTGTCGCGCGCCGCGCAAGACCTGCCGCTGCTGCGCGATTGCGTCGAACGGCTGCGCGGGCTGTCCTGCATCGACAGCCGCCGCCGTCACCTGTCGGCGCTGCTGCAGGGCGCCCTTGAAACAGAAGAACGGCAGCGGGATTGACCGCTGCCGTTCCTGCCAAGCCGACGGGGGCGCCGATGTCAGTCGTCGGTGTCTGAACCGCCCGTCACACGGTCTTCGGGGCCGGGGCGTTCATCGGCAAGCTTGCCCTTGCTGGCGGCCTTGCCGGGTTCGCCCTTGCCTTCGTCATGGTTGTCCACATGCTGGTGGAACTGGCGTGTCTGCACATGCGCGCTGTCCAGCCCGCGCTGGTCAGAATGCCGCGAGGTGTCGCGGTTCGACAGGATCTCGTTGTCGGGCAACGGGTCCACATCGGCCGGAGCCATCCCGCCTTCGGCGCTGCCCTTGCCGTGGTCCTGCTGACCCGGCCCGAAAGATTTGCGGTCGGCGTTTGCCATTTGCGTTTCTCCTTTGCGGCTCTGGGTTTGGCGGCGATGTCCGGGCGGAGGGCCGCCCGGACAAGCGCGCGATCAGGTCTGTTCGGTCTGCGCGCCGGAATGGGGCTTGGCCTTGCCCAGCGTCGGCTTCTGGCCCAGCGGTTCGACCTTTTCGCGCACCGAGAATTCCGAGCGCCCGTCAAGCGACGGCCCTGCGGTCCAGCGGCCCTGCGGCGTCGACTCGTCCAGCGAGGTGTTGAGGAAATAGTAGCTGTGTTCGGTCGCCTCATGCTCGGTCGGGGTGGAATTGGGGATCGGAAGCTGGTTTTCCCAGCCGCCCAGTTCCTCGATCACCGCAAGCCACTGCTGCTGGTGCATGGTGTCGCGCGCGATCAGGAAGGACAGCATGTCGCGCATGCCCGAATCGTCGGTCATGTTGTAAAGACGGCTTGCCAGCACACGCCCGCCGGATTCCGCCGTGGCGTTGGCCATCATGTCGGCTGCAAGGTTGCCGGTGGCGTAGACATGGCTCATGTCGAAGGGCACGCCGTTGGAATTGACCGGCATCGCCGACAGGCCCGACGACAGGATGTGGCGCGGGTTCATGCCGCCCAGGATGGCGTGGACCACCGGGTCCTTGGCCGCCTCGTCCTGCACCGACACCGGCGCGCCTTCGAGGTTCAGCGCAACGGCGTGGCCGAGAAATTCGATATGGCTCAGCTCTTCGGTGGCGGTCATCATCAGCATGTCGCGATACTTGGAATCGCCGCGCGCACCCATCGCCTGAAAGAAATACTGCATGGCAACGCGGATTTCGCCCTCGATGCCGCCGATGGCCTGCTGAAGATGCTTGGCGAAGGCCGGGTTCGGGGAATCGACACGAACTTCGTACTGCAGGCGCGAGGAATGATGAAACATCGTTTTCTCCTTGGTTGTGGTCAGGTTCGAGAGGGAGGGGTTACGCCTGTGCGGCGTCACGCAGCCACGCGCGGTGGTGGCTTGCATCGGTCAGCGCGGTTTCCGCGAGCGGCATCAGATCGGACGGGGTTTCGGGGTTTCCCATCGCGTTCCGCCAGGCGTCGACAAGGGTGGTTTCGTTGCGCGCCATGGCGCGCAGCAGAGTCTTGTCATCGCCCGCAAGCCCGGCCAGTTCGACCCGCCCCACGGTCAGCAGCGCGCGCAGGTCGCCGCCTTCGGTGGGGGCGACGCCGATCCGTCCGGCATAGTCGCGAAGTTCCTGGATATGGGCCCGCAGTTGCGCGCATGTTGTGTCCAGCTTGTCGCGGTGATCCTGCGACGAAAGCCGGTCGCGCAGCGTTTCGCAGGCGGCCAGCATGTCCTGTTCCAACGCCATCAGGTTCTGCACCATCTGGTCCGTCCGGGACTCGGTTCCGATCATCTTGCAGGGTCTCCGCTTCGAATGTTGCTGGACCGGAAACCGGGCAGGGGAAAATCTGTTCCCGTTAAAAATTTGCGCCATTTTCGGGAACAATTTGGCCCGATGCGCCGTCGCGCTGTGGGAACATTTCGCGCCCCGGCCTGTTTCATCCCCGTACCGTCAATCAAGAATTTGCCTTCCCGATGCGCCTTACCGCCCACTATGCCCCCGCCCCCCATGCCGCTGTTCAAGGGCCGCGCCCGTGACGCTTGAAGAGATCGTGCTGCGCCTTGGCATCGCCTCTGCCGGGGGGATGGCGCTGGGGCTGGACCGCGAGCTGCGCGGCATCGCGGCGGGGATGCGCACCCATGCGCTTGTCGCGCTCAGCTCGGCGCTGATCACCGTGTCCGCGCTGATGCTGCACGAAGATCTGCGCCACACCGCCGGCGCCAATGTCGACCCGCTGCGGGTGGTGCAGGGGCTGGCGCAATCGGTCGGCTTCGTCGCGGCGGGGGCGATCTTTTTCTCGGGCGGAAAGGTGCACAACCTGACATCGGCGGCGAACCTGTGGCTGGCCGCCGCGGTGGGGATCACTTCGGGCGCGGGGCAGTTCAACCTTGTGGGCACGGGCCTTGTGCTGGGGGTCGTGATCCTGACGCTGGTGCGCGTTTTCGAATTCTTCCTGCCCGCGGGCATCAAGGCCGAACGGTCAGATGACAACGAAGAGACAGGCGATGACTGATCCCGACACCGCCGCCGGGAAAACCGCCACACGCGCCGCCACGCCGCACTGACCCGAACGCGGGAACAATCGCCCGGGTCCCCGGTTCCGGGCTTGCAAGGAAATCTCAGGAAAAAGGCATCCGCCATGACCCGGAAACCCAGCGAAACACGGCATCACGACGACCAGCAGGACCTTGATACGCCGGTTTACGATCACGCGACCGGCGGCTGGGGGTCGCTCAAGGGGGTGGCGCGCGTGTTTCGCGATTCCGCCACCTCGGCCGAGGCGCTGCGGATCCTCAAGGATCAGAACAAGCCCGGCGGCATGATGTGCACCTCTTGCGCCTGGGCCAAGCCCGCCGATCCGCACACGTTTGAATTTTGCGAAAACGGTGCCAAGGCCACGTTCTGGGAACTTGACCGCCGCCGCGCCGACCGGGAATTCTGGCAGACCCACACTGTGACCGAGCTGCGCGACCTGCACGACCACGATCTGGAACAGCAGGGCCGCCTGACCGAACCGCTGCGCTATGACGCCGCGTCGGATCGGTACCTTCCGGTCAGCTGGGACGAGGCGATCAGTGGCATCGCCGAGGGGCTGAAGGCGCTCGCGCCCGAGGAATGCGTGTTTTATGCCTCGGGGCATTCGCCGCTGGAACCGTCGTATCTGTATGCGCTGTTCGCCCGCGCGATGGGCCATCAGAACCTGCCGCAAAGTTCCAACATGTGCCACGAGACCACTTCGGTGAACCTCAAGTCGCTGATCGGCTCGCCGGTGGGCACCTGCACGCTGGACGATTTCGACCATTGCGACACGATCTTCTTCTTCGGGCAGAACACCGGCACCAGCAGCCCGCGTTTTCTGCATGTTCTCAAGGACGTGGTGGATCGCGGCGGGCGCATCGTCACCTTCAACCCGCTGCGTGAACGCGGGTTGGTGGAATTCGTCGACCCGCAAAACCCCGTGCAGATGACCGTCGGCCAGCCGACCCCGATTTCCGACAAGTACTTCCAGGTGCGCCCGGGCGGGGATGTGGCGGTGCTTGCCGGGCTGATCAAATGCGTGCTTGCCGCCGAGGATGACGCCCCCGGCACCGTGCTGGACCAGCAGTTCATCGCCGACCACACCACGGGATTTGCGCAAATGGCGCAGGCCGTGCGCGCCATCGGCTGGGACGAAATCGAAGCCAACTCGGGCCTTGATCGCGGCATGATCGAAGAAGCCGGCGCGATCTACCTTGCGGGCAAGAACGTGATCGGGATCTACGGCATGGGGCTGACGCAGCATGTGAACGGCTGGCTCAACCTCGGGATGCTGTGCAACCTGTTCCTGATGCGCGGGCAGATCGGGCGGCCCGGCGCGGGGATTTCCCCGGTGCGGGGCCATTCCAACGTGCAGGGGCAGCGCACCGTCGGCGTGGGCGAGAAATCGTCGCACATGCCCGCCGACAAGCTGCGCGAGCTGTTCGACATCGACGCCCCCACGCGCGACGGGCTGAACATCGTCAACACCTGCGAGGCGCTGCTGGATGGCAAGGTGCGGGCGCTGATCAGCCTTGGCGGCAACCTTGTGCGCGCCATTCCCGACCGCGAACGCATGGAAGCCGCCTGGCCCCGGCTGGACCTGACCGTCAGCATCGCGACCAAGCCCAACCGCACGCACCTGACCCCCGGGCGCGCCGCCTACCTGCTGCCGTGCCTCGGGCGCACCGACCGCGACCGGCAGGCGGGGGGCGAACAGGCCGTGTCGATCGAGGATTCGCTGTCGCACATCTATGGCTCGGTCGGGCGCGCCGCGCCTCCGGGCCCCGAGGTCCGATCAGAGGTGGCCATCGTCGCGGCGCTGGCCAAGGCGACGCTGCCGCCCAATCCGAAACTGGCCTGGGATGACTGGACCGCCGATTACGGCAAGATCCGCGACTTGATCGCCCGCACCTTTCCCGACGATTTCGCCGATTACAACGCGCGCCTGTTCGAGCCGGGCGGCTTTTATCGCGGCAACAAGGCGCGCGAGCGGATCTGGAACACCGAAAGCGGCAAGGCGCAGTTCACCGCCCCCACCACCAGCACCGCCCTTGGCGAGGCGCCGCGCGGCGAAGCGGTGATGACGCTGGTCACGCTGCGGTCCAACGACCAGTTCAACACCACGATCTACGGCTTTTCCGACCGGCTGCGCGGGCTTGAGGGCGGGCGCGACGTGGTGCTTGTCAGCCGCGATGAAATGGCCCGCCTTGGCCTGTCCGAGGGGCAGAAGGTGGCGCTGGAATGCGCCATCGACGATGGCGTGACGCGCCGGGTCGACGGGCTGACGGTAACCCCCTACGATCTGCCGCCCGGCTGCGTGGCGGGCTATTACCCGGAACTCAACCCGCTGGTGCCGCTGGATTATTGCGAACGCAACTCGCAGACGCCGGCCTACAAGGGTACGCCGGTGCGGATCGCGGCCTAGCGCCGGCGCACCAGCACCGCAAGCAGGTACAGCCCGCCCAGCATCCCGGTCATCAGCCCCACGGGCATCACCAGCCCAAGGGGCGAGGACTGGCTGGCCAGGTCCGCCGCCATCAGCAGCCCCGCCCCGGTCAGCGCCGCCGTCAGCAGCGGCACCTCGGGGGCGCGGGTCAGGCGCCGCGCCAGCTGCGGCGCGGCCAGCGCGACAAAGGCGATGGGGCCGGTGGCGGCGGTGCCAACCGACCCAAGCCCCACCGCCGCCAGCACCAGCGCCGCGCGCACCCGGGGCACCGCGACGCCCAGCTGCCGGGCCATGTCCTCGCCCATCTCGATGGTGGCAAGCTGGCGCCCCAGCAGCCAGACCGGGGGCGCAAAGACCGCCAGCCCCACCCCCACCGTCGCCGCATGGGCCCAGCTGCGCGCGTTCAGCGACCCGGCCAGCCAGACCTGCGCCGCCATCACCATGTCGATGCCGCCCATGGTCAGCAGCAAGGTGTTCGCCCCGGTCAGAAAGGCCCCCGCCCCGATCCCCACAAGGATCAGCCGGTAGCCGCCGCCCCCGCGGGCCAGCAAAAGCACCGCGAGCGCGGTCAGCATCCCGCTGCCCACCGCCGCAAGCGCCGTGCGCAGCGGATCAAGGCTGGCCAGCACGATCTGCATCACCGCCCCCGTCGCCGCCCCGGTGGTAAAGCCGATCACGTCGGGCGAACCCAGCGGGTTTCGCGACAGCGACTGGAACACCGCCCCCGCCATTCCCAGCGCCGCGCCCACACCTGCGGCGGTCAGCAGGCGCGGCAGGCGCACCCGCGAGATGATGCGCGCGGCGACCGGATCGCCGTCCTGCATCAGCCCCTGCCAGACCTGCACCGGCGTCAGCGCAAGCCGCCCCGTGCCCAGCAGCAGCGCCGCAAGCACCCCCAGCACCGCCAGCAGGCACAGTCCCGTCAGAACCGACCGGGGCCGCCACAGCACGCTGGCGCCGCCCAGCCTGAACACCCGCCGCCCCGCCGGGATCATGGCCGCGCCAGGCGAAAACGGCGCACGATCTGGATAAACACCGGCCCGCCCAGCAACGCCGCGACGATGCCCGCCGCGACCTCGGCCGGGGCCACCACGACGCGGCCCGCGATGTCGGCCAGCAGCAGCAGCATGGCGCCGGCCAGGGCCGACAGCGGCAGGGCGCGCGCGCTTTGCGGCCCCGCCAGCGCGCGCGCGGCATGCGGCGCGACCAGTCCGACAAAGGCGATCGGCCCCGCCGCCGCCGTCGCCCCGCCCGCAAGCACCATCACCGCGAGGCAAGCCAGCGCCCAGATGCGGCGCGGGTCCAGCCCCAGCACCCGCCCCAGATCCTGCCCCAGCGCCAGCGCGTCCAGCGCCGGCGCCAGCAGCAGCGCCAGCACCCCGCCCACCGCCAGCGCCGCGCACATGGTCAGGCTGCGCGCCAGGCCACGCCCTACCAGCGATCCGGCCCCCCCGCGGCGAAGGGCGTCCAGCACGCCCAGGCCTCCGTTCAGGATCAACAGGCTTGTCGCCGCCCCAAGCGCCACCGAAAGCCCCGCCCCCGCCAGCACCAGCCGCACCGGGTCGGTGCCGCTGTCATGGGCGCGCCCCAGCACGAACACCGCCGCCCCGGCCAGCCCGGCGCCCAGGATTCCGAACCAGATATACTGCGTGATCGACGTCAGCCCAAAGACCATCGCCCCCAGCACCACCGCCATCGCCGCCCCCGCGTTCACCCCCAGCAGCCCCGGTTCGGCCAGCGGGTTGCGCGTGACCGCCTGCATCAGCCCCCCCGCCAGCCCAAGCGCCGCCCCCGCCGACAGCGCCAGCAGCGTGCGCGGCACCCGCAGCGCCTGCACCACAAGGTGCAGATCATTGCCCGGATCATGGGCGACAAGCGCCCGCCAGACCTCGGCCGGGGGCACGGGGCGTGACCCGATGGCAAGGCTTGCCCAGACCAGCAGCGCCAGCACCGGTAGCGCGGCAAGGCGCGCGCGCATCAAGGCGCCAGTTGCCGCGCGACGGTGTCGATCATCGCAAGGCCCGAATAGTAATCCATCCGAAAGCTGCTTGGCCCCAGCGCATACACCCGGCCCGCCTGCACCGCCGGCACGTTGGCAAGCACCGGGTCGGCCATGAAGGTCGCCACGTCATCCGCATCGCCCGACAGCAGGAAAACGCTGCCCCCGGTGATGCCCTGCGGCAGCGTCTCGTGCGAGATGAAATCGAATTCGCGCGATTGCTGAACTGCGCCGCGCAGGCTGTCCGGAATGCCGGTGACGGTAAATCCCATCTCGGCCAGCACCCGCGCCTGCGCGCCTTCGGGTTTGCTGACGCCATAGGTGCCGAAGAAATTGTAGGACACGATGCTGACGCTGCCATCCGGGTGGGCGATGCGCGCCGCCGCCGCGCGGGCGCGGTCGGTGAAATCCGCCGCCACCTGCTGCGCCTGCGCTTCGTGGCCGGTGACGCGCCCCAGCGTGGCGGCCAGCTGTTCCCATGCGTTCACGCCGTAGTTCAGCGCCAGCACGGGCAAGCCCATCGCCCCGATCTGGGGAACGACGCGCAGCACGCTGTCGCCCCCGGTTTGGGACACCACCACAAGGTCGGGATCGGCCAGGATCAGCGCCTCGATGTCAAAGCTCAGGTCACGGTAAAGCGGCGCGACGCCGCGATCATGCGCGACGCCCGCCCATTGGGTGAAGAAGCCGCTGTCGTCGGTCAGCGGCCCGGTGGCCGCCGCGGCGGTCGCCACAAGCGGCGCGTCGATGGCCAGCAACGTGCCCGTCAGGCTGGGCGAGGTCGACACGATCCGCTGCGGCGGCGCGGCAAGGCTCAGCGTGCCGGTGGCATGTTCGATGCTGCGCGGCCAGGGTTCATCTGCCGCCGCCGGAACGGCGCCCAGCAGCGCGAAAACGCAAACCAAGGGCGCAAGACGAGCTTTCCCCAGGGGGCCAGGATTGGGATCGGTCATGCCAGCCTTTCCGCCCCGACGGGGGCCGATGTCGCGATTGGGGCTGGCTGCGGTGGGGCGCGCGGCCCCGGTGGCTGCGCCCATATTGCAGAGCGCGTTCCGCGATGCAATACGAGGGGACCGCCCCCGATCACAAGGACTCCGCCATGACAGACCGCCTGCGCGCCGAGCGGCTGACGCTGAAATACGATGCGACGGTGATCTCGCGCGATCTGTCGGTGACGGTGCCGGACGGGGCGTTCACCGCCATCGTCGGGCCGAACGCCTGCGGCAAGTCCACGCTGCTGCGCGCGCTCGCCCGCCTGCTGACCCCCGAGACCGGGCAGGTGGTGCTGGACGGCAAGGAGATCGGGCGCCTGCCCTCGCGCGAGGTGGCGCGCCGGCTGGGGCTGCTGCCGCAACAGCCCGTGGCGCCGGATGGCATCACCGTGGCCGATCTGGTGGCGCGGGGCCGGTTCCCGCATCAAAGCTTCCTGCGCCAGTGGACCCCGCAAGACGAAACGGCGGTGGCCCGCGCCATGGCCGACACCGGCACGACCGACCTTGCCGCGCGCCCGCTTGCGGACCTGTCCGGAGGCCAGCGCCAGCGCGTCTGGATCGCCATGGCGCTGGCGCAGGACACGCCGATCCTGCTGCTGGACGAGCCGACGACCTTTCTGGACATCGTGCACCAGGTCGAATTGCTGGACATGCTGGCGCGGCTTAACGCCGAGGGGCGCACCATCGTGGCGGTACTGCATGAACTGAATCTGGCCTTCCGCTACGCCGGGCACGTGATCGCCATGCGCGGCGGAAACGTGGTGGCCACGGGCGCGCCGGGCAGCATCGTCGACGCCGCGCTGATCCGCGAGGTGTTTGCCCTGGACGCGCTGGTCATGCCCGACCCGCTGACCGGGCGGCCCATGGTGATCCCGCGCGGGCCGGCCTAGGGCGCGCCGCCCGTCGCACGGTTCACCACGCGGGCGACCTCTTGCAGGGCCATCCGGTCCGAGGCGCTGCGCAGCTGGCCAAGGTCGGTGACGGTGGTCAGCACGCAGGCGATTTCGCCCTGCGCATCCAGCACCGGCGCGGCCTGCCCCGTGACCCCCGGCAACAGATGGCTTGTCAGCTCGGCCCAGCGGTCGCGGCGGATGCAATCGATGTCGGCGCGCGAAACCGGCGTGCCCCGGAACGGGCCCGGCTGCGCGGCGCGCGCCGCGTCCAGACGGGCACGCGGCAGCCAGGCCTGAAACACCTGCCCGCAGGCGGAATTGTCCAGCGGCAGCACATCCCCAAGCCCCACCGAGCTGATGGAAAACTGCGCGCTGCGATACCAGCGCACCAGCACCGGGCCGCGATCGGTCCAGATCGCGACGCCCCCGCTCATGGCCTGCCGTTCCGCAAGGGCGCGCATCTGGGCGCCCGCGATCTCGACCGCATCCACCCGCGCCAGCGCGGCGACGCCCAGTTCCAGCGCGGCAGGCCCAAGGTCGTAGGTGCTGCTGGGCGCATCCTGTATCGCCAGCCCTTCCTTGACCAGCGATTGCATGTAGCGGTGCGCCGTCGACCGCCCGGTCCCGGTGCGCCGGGCAAGTTCCGCCAGCGGCAGCGCCGCGCCCGCCTGCGCAAGGCAGGACAGAAAGCGCATGGCAACCGTGATCGACTGGATCGTGCCCGCCCGCCGCAACGGCGCCTCGCCATCCTGCGCTGTCATCTGTCCCTGCCCCTTGTTGCCGTGCCGATCCGGTGACCAATATCCCACAGCGCCGCGCAGGCAAACCCTCACGCGGCGTTCACGCGATTGACATGCGGCATGCGTCATGCAATGCGGAACGCCAACACCGGCCGCCAGCACAGGGTTTCCCCCAGCCAGCCACGCGCTGAACCTGACACCTGGGGGACACCACATGCACCGAACACAGCTGACACAGGGCGCCAGCCTGCTGACCATCGCCGCCGCCCTTGCCGCCACGCCCGTGCGGGCGCAGGACAGCGCCCTGGCCTATGATCTTGGCACGCTGGTCGTCACCGGCGAAAAGGTCGAACGCGACCTGATGGACACCGCGTCGTCGGTCACGCTGCTGACCGAAGATGAAATCGCCGCCCACAGCCCCGGCAAGCCCAACGTGCAGGCGCTGATCGGCGGCACGCCCAACGTGGTCTATTCCGAAAACGTCAGCACTCCGATCATCCGGGGCAGCAATTCCGAAGGCCCGCACACCGGCGCCAACGCGTTTTTCGGCGGCACCGTGCCGCGCGCGACCATCAACCTTGACGGGCAGTACCTAGATTACAACGCCTTCTACTTCGGCGCCACGTCCGCCTGGGACCTGGGCAGCGTCGAGGTCTATCGCGGGCCGCAGACCACGTCGCAGGGCGCCAACGCCATCGGCGGGGCCATCGTGGTCAACACCAACGATCCGACCTTCGAAGCGGGCGGCGCGTGGCGGCTGGAATACGGCGATTACGGGCAGGAACGCGCGTCTTTCGTGCTGAACGGGCCGCTGGCAACCGATCTGGCCGGGCGCATCGCGCTGGATTACAGCGCCCGGGACACATTCATCGACTACAACGGCGCCGCCTTCGTGAAGAACGACATCGGACAGGATTTCGAAAACCTGAACGGGCGCGCCAAGCTGCTGTGGACCCCGGCGGACATTCCCGGGCTTGAGGTGATGCTGACCTACAGCCGCACCGACAGCACCTCGCCCAGTGCCGAAGGCGCCTCGCCCGATTACGAGGATCTGGAATCGGTCACCATGTACATGCCCGGCTGGCACCAGGTGTCCGACACAGGCATCCTGGACATCAGCCATGATCTGGGC
>CAXICP010000015.1:0-18501 GCA_964022595.1 uncultured Salipiger sp. | reverse complement strand
AAGGACGGCATTTGACGGAAGAAGAAGGTCAAAAGTAGCGTCCGAATGTGTGCACCATCGACGTCCGCATCGGTCATGATAACGATTTTGTGGTAGCGCAATTTGTCCAAATTGAACTCGTCACGACCAATGCCTGTTCCGAGCGCCATCACAAGGTTACCGATTTCCTGAGAGCCGAGCATCCGGTCAAATCGTGCGCGTTCAACGTTGAGGATTTTACCTTTGAGTGGCAAAATCGCCTGCGTTTGACGATCTCGCCCTGTCTGCGCAGAGCCGCCAGCGGAATCACCCTCCACGAGGAAGACTTCGGTTTTAGATGGGTCTTTTTCAGAGCAATCTTTGAGTTTCCCTGCCAAGAAGTTCACATCCAAAGCCGATTTGCGACGTGTGAGTTCGCGGGCTTTGCGCGCCGCTTCACGTGCCATAGCGGCCTCGCAAATTTTGCTGATAATCGACTTGGCAACAGCTGGGTTCTCGTCGAACCATTCTGTCAATTTTTCACCCACCAAATTTTCAACAGCGGGACGTACTTCGGAGGACACCAATTTATCTTTGGTCTGGGACGAGAACTTTGGATCCGGCACTTTGACGGACAAAACGCAGGTCAGCCCCTCGCGCGCGTCATCGCCGGTGAAAGTGATTTTTTCCTTTTTTGCGATGCCACTGTCAGCCGCATACCGTGTCATAGTACGCGTCAGCGCGCCACGGAAGCCCGCCAAGTGCGAGCCGCCGTCACGCTGTGGAATGTTGTTGGTAAAGGGCAGCACGTTCTCGTGGTAGCTGTCGTTCCACCACATCGCGATCTCGACCCCGATGCCGTCGCGTTCGCCGGTCATGTAGATCGGTTCGGGCATGGCCGATTGCTTGGACCGGTCAAGATACTTGACGAATTCCTTCACGCCGCCGTCATAGTGCAGTTCGGTCTTGAGCGGGGTGGCAGGGCGTTCGTCTTCGATGATGATGCGCACGCCGGAATTCAGGAAGGCCAGTTCGCGCAGGCGCTTTTCCAGCGTCTCGAAGCTGAATTCGAGGTTCGAAAAGGTTTCGGTCGACGCAAGAAAACGCACCTCGGTGCCGCTTTCGCCGGGGGCGTCGCCCACCACGCGCAGATGTTCGACCGTGTCGCCGTGGCTGAACTTGGCGTAATGTTCCTTGCCATTGCGCCAGACGCGCAGTTCCAGCCAGACCGACAGCGCGTTCACCACCGACACGCCCACGCCGTGCAGACCGCCCGACACCTTGTAGGAATTCTGGTCGAATTTGCCGCCCGCGTGCAGCTGGGTCATGATGACCTCGGCCGCGGAAACGCCTTCTTCCTGGTGCATGTCGACGGGGATGCCGCGGCCGTTGTCGCGCACGGAAACGCTGTTGTCGGCGTGAATCTTGACGCGCACGAAATCCGCATGACCGGCGAGCGCCTCGTCGATGCCGTTGTCGACGACTTCGTAGACCATGTGATGCAGGCCCGAGCCGTCGTCGGTGTCACCGATATACATGCCGGGGCGTTTGCGAACCGCCTCCAGGCCCTTGAGAACCTTGATGGAATCCGCGCCGTATTCCTGCGGAGCGCCTGCGGGCTCGGCCATGTAGCCATCCTCTTGTCTTGTTTGCGCATTTTATAGGGGGAAGCGCGATGAATGTCACGCAGATGACACCATATTTGGGGTCATTCACCCGTCTTTTCAACGAAGGATTGTCCGCGCTCGTCCAGCACCCTGACGCGCTGCGCGCGCGCGCCCAGTTCGGCGAAAAGCTCGGGCCCGGTTCCGGTCATCCAGGCCTGCGCGCCAAGGGCGCAGATCTCGTCGTACAGCGCCGCGCGCCGGTCCGCGTCCAGATGGGCGGCGACCTCGTCCAGCAGCAGGATGGGGGTTTCCCCCCCGGCGGCCAGGGCGCGGGCATTGGCAAGGATCAGCGAGATCAGCAGCGCCTTCTGTTCGCCCGTCGAACAGTCGGACGCGGGCACGCCCTTGGCGGCAAACACCCCGTGCAGGTCGGCCCGGTGCGGCCCGATCAGCGTGCGCCCGGCGGCCATGTCGCGAAAGCGTCCCTCGGCCAGCGCATCGCGCAGATCGCCCGGCGTCGCGGGAATGTCGGCTTCGGTCGAAATCAGGTCCAGGTCGGCGGCGGGAAAGCGCGTTTCGGCGCCCTGCTGCGCCTGCGTCAGACGGTCCAGCGTGGCCTGCCGCGCATCCTGTATCGCGGCGCCGCTTTGCGCCATCTGCCGTTCCAGCGCAGCGTACCAATGGGCATCGCGCACCTGTTCCTTGAGCAGGCGATTGCGTTCGCGCATGGCCTTTTCATAGGCAAGGCTGGTTTCGGCGTGATCGGGAAAGAACGACAGCGTGAGCCGGTCCAGAAACCGGCGGCGCCCCTCGGGGGCTTCGATCCACAGACGGTCCATGGACGGGATCAGCCAAAGCACCCGGGCGATGCGCCCCAACGCGACCTGGGGGGCGGGCTTGCCGTCGATTTCGACCGTGCGGGAGGCGCCGGCTTCGGACCTGATGTCAAGTTCGTGCGCGCGCCCCGGACCCGACAGCAACGCCGAGACCTTCCACCCCAGCGCCTCGGGGCGGCGGGCCATGTCCTGCGCCGAGGCGCGCCGCATGCCGCGCCCGGGCGAAAGCAGCGAGATCGCCTCGATCAGGTTGGTCTTGCCCGCACCGTTGGGCCCCCAGATCGCGACCGGGCGCGCATCCACCGCCAGTTCCGCCCTTTGATGCGAGCGGAAATGCGACAGGGTCAGCTTGGACAGGTGAAGGCTCATGCGCGGGGGACGCAATGCGCCCGGGGCTTGCGAAAACCGGGCGTCACACCCGCATCGGCATCACGACATAGACCGCGCTGGTGTCGTTGCCTTCGCGCATCAGGGTCGGATCGCCCGAAGAATTGAACATGAACACGGCGTTTTCGCGATCCACCTGGCTGGCGATTTCCAGCAGGTATTTCGCGTTGAACCCGATTTCCAGCGGCTCGTCGGAATAGGCGACGGCCAGTTCTTCTTCGGCGGCGCCGCTGTCGGGGGCGTTGACCGACAGGATCAGCCGATCTTCGTCCAGTTGCAGTTTCACCGCGCGCGAGCGTTCCGAGGACACCGTTGCAACGCGATCCACCGCTTTGGCGAAATCCGACGCATCCACTTCCAGCCGGCGGGTGTTGCCCGACGGGATGACGCGGCTGTAGTCGGGGAAGGTGCCGTCGATGACCTTCGACGTCAGCGTGATGTCGGGCGTGGCAAAGCGCACCTTGGTTTCGGACACCGACACCGCGATATCCATGTCGTCTTCGTCCAGCAGCTTGCGCAGTTCATTCACCGTCTTGCGGGGAACGATGACGCCGGGCATCGCCTCGGCATCGGCGGGAAGCGGCGCATCGATCCGGGCCAGGCGGTGCCCATCGGTCGCAACGCAGCGCAGCACGCGCCCGTCTTCGCTGTCCGACACATGCATGTAGACGCCGTTGAGATAATAGCGGGTTTCTTCGGTCGAGATGGCGAATTTCGACTTGTCGAACAGCTTGCGCAGCACCTCGGCCTTGGCGCTGAAATTCGTCGCGTATTCCGACGAGGCCATGACCGGGAAGTCTTCTTTCGGCAGGGTGGCAAGGTTGAAATTCGACTTGCCCGCCGTCACCGTCAGCCGGCCCGCGGCGCCGTCATCGACAAGCTGGACCATGGCGCCATCGGGCAGCTTGCGCACGATTTCATGCAGCGTCACGGCCGACACCGTCGTGGCGCCCGCGCGTTCCACCATGCCCGCCGCCCTGTCGAGCACCTCGATATCCAGATCCGTGGCCCGGAAGGTCACGGTATTGCCTTCGGCCTCGATCAACACGTTGGCGAGGATCGGGATCGTGTTGCGGCGTTCCACCACCGATTGCGCCTGGCTCACCGCCTTGAGCAGCGTTGCCCGCTCGATACTGACCTTCATGCCCTCACCCTCTCAGCTGGCCGGACGCGCAGGTTAGCGCCATCGCACGACCGCTCCAATGCAAATGTTCCGCAATTGATCCGACTGTTTCACGATGACGTCAAGGGCAGGAGGCCGCCCCGGGGCCGCCCCGCGCCGTTTGTGTTGTCGGGAAAACTCATGCCTCAGGCTTCAAGGGCCCGGCGCAGCAGTTCGATGTCGTCGGCGATCTGGCTGTCCTTGATGCGCAGCTCTTCGATGCGCTTGACGCCATGCATCACCGTGGTGTGGTCGCGCCCGCCGAAACGGCGCCCGATTTCGGGCAGCGAACGGGCGGTCAGCTGCTTGCACAGGTACATCGCCACCTGACGCGGACGGGCAAAGTTGCGCACCCGCTTGGGGCCGATCAGGTCGGACAGGCGGATGTGGTAATGTTCGGCCACCTTGCGCTGGATTTCCTCGATCGAGATCTTGCGATCCGAGGCGCGCAGCACGTCCGCAAGGCAATCCTGCGTCAGTTCCATTGTGATCGCCTGACCCACGAGCGAGGCAAAGGCGAAAAGCCGCGTCAGCGCGCCTTCAAGCACGCGCACGTTGGTCGAAATGCGATGCGCAAGGAATTCCAGGATGCCGTCGTCGATCTGAAGCGACGGATATTGTTCGCGGTAGGTCAGCACCTTGGATTGCAGGATGCCCAGGCGCAGTTCGTAATCGGTCGGATGCAAATCGACCACGAGGCCCGATTGCAGGCGCGAACGGATGCGGTTTTCCAGGTCCTTGATCTCGTCCGGCGCGCGGTCGGCCGAAATGATGATCTGCTTGTTCTGGTCGACCAGCGCGTTGAACGTGTGAAAGAATTCCTCTTGCGTGGAATCCTTGCCGGCGATGAACTGGACGTCATCGACCATCAGCACGTCGACGGACCGGAACAGTTCCTTGAAATCCATCATGCGGCGTTCGCGCAGCGCCTGGACAAAGCGGTACATGAACTGTTCGGCCGACAGGTACAGCACGTTCAGATCGGGGCGGTTGTTCTTCAGGTCATGGGCGATGGCGTGCATCAGGTGCGTCTTGCCAAGGCCGACGCCGCCGTAAAGGAACAGCGGGTTGAACGTGACCTGGCCACCTTCGGCGACGCGCTTGGCGGCGGCATGGGCCAGCTCGTTGGGCTTGCCGACGACGAAGCGGTCAAAGGTGAAACGGGAATCGAGCGGTGCGCTGGGCAGAACGTCCTGCTGGGCAGCTTGGGGCGGCTGGGCAGGCGCGGGGCGCGGCTGGGCTTGCTGGCTGTCCGAATTGGCCACCCGGAATTTCAGGCGGCTGACCTCGGGGTCGACGAGGCTGAGCTTGGCGAGCAACAGATCGCCATAGTGCTGGGACACGTAGGTGCCGAAGAAATTGGTGGGTACGCTGAACACCGCGACGCCGCCGGCTTCGATCCTGTCGAAGTCGATGGGTGCGATCCAGGTCTTGTAGTTGTTTTCGCCGACCGTGCTGCTCAGCTGGTCCTGCATTGCTCCCCACTGCTCTTTCGTCATTTGCCCCCGCTCCGAAACTTTTTCTGCCATGTGCCCATCTCGATTCTTCCACCCGCGGCGATTCCGCCGCGGCACCGTTGCGCGCCTTTGCTCAGGGAAAAACAAACCGTCCCGATACCGCGAGGCATGGGCGGAGATGACGTGCATCCCGAAACAGACAACAGCCAACCCAGCCCCCTCGTAGCAGAAGAAGGCGGAATCGGTCGCTCTCCGAGCGTATGTTCTATCGGACTGGCAGGGCTTGCGCCCAGTTCGGCAGGTTTACAGCAGACCACCGACGTTACGGTGCGACCGACATACAAAGATGATTGGCCGCCTCGCTTGCCTGTCCCCCCAAGCAATGTGACTCGCTCGGTGAAATTAGCAAGCCTCGCTGAGGGGCGGCAACCGATCTTCAAACTTGACTCATGGTATTCCAGCAAAAGAATCTCTGAGCCCAATATTCATGGGGCTGAACGAAAAAAGACACCACATTTGGTGGTGTCTTTTCCGTCAGCAAATTTTGGTCGCTGTGGCTTTTCGGCCCGCCACGTCCCTTGCGGGAACGTGCTTCAAAAGGCGTCAGCCAAGCGCCTTCACGCGCGAGGCAAGGCGCGAAACCTTGCGCGACGCGGTGTTCTTGTGGAAGACGCCCTTGGACACGCCGCGCATCAGTTCGGGCTGTGCGGCGCGCAGAGCGGCGGTTGCGGCTTCCTTGTCGCCCGATGCGATCGCTTCTTCGACCTTGCGCAGGAAGGTGCGGATGCGCGAACGACGTGCCTTGTTGATGGCGAAACGGGCTTCGTTCTGACGGGCGCGCTTTTTGGCCTGGGGCGTATTTGCCATGATGATCGGTCCTTGTGCTTCGTCTTGCGACGGGTGTCTTCGGTGAAAGACGTCCGGTATTTTCTACCGGGGCGTCATGGATTCTGGGTCGCGCAAATGCACTCAGACCCGGATCATGGTCGCCGGACCGATTCTTGCCTGAGCGGGCATCACGCGCATGTAGCGGCGCCTTATAAAGCGATTGGCCCGAAACGCAATGAAAAAAGGCCCGCCATGCGACGAGCCCTTGCGGTTTCCAGCGAATCCTGGCGTTACCGGTCGCGGAATTGCGCCGTGCGCTTTTCCTGGAAGGCAGCCATGCCTTCGGTCTGATCCTCGGTCGCGAAAAGCGAATGGAACAGGCGGCGTTCGAACAGCAGGCCCTCGGCAAGGGTGGTTTCGTAGCTGCGGTTGACCGCCTGCTTGGCCGCCATCGCGGCGATCAGGGATTTTTCCGCGATCTTGTCGGCCGCCTTGCGCGTTTCTTCCATCAACTGCTTGACGGGCACGACGCGCGACACCAGCCCGGACCGTTCGGCTTCTTCCGCATCCATGAAGCGCCCGGTCAGGTGCATGTCCATGGATTTGGATTTGCCCACATAGCGGGTCAGCCGCTGCGTGCCGCCGATCCCGGCGATGACGCCCAGGTTGATTTCGGGCTGCCCGAACTTGGCGGTTTCCGACGCGATGATGAAATCGCACATCATCGCCAGCTCGCACCCGCCGCCAAGCGCATAGCCCGACACCGCCGCGATGATCGGCTTGCGCACCTTGGCCGCAGCATCGACCGTGGGTTCGAAGAAATCGCCCAGGAACATGTCGACGAAGCTTTTTTCCGACATTTCCTTGATGTCGGCCCCGGCGGCAAAGGCCTTGGCGGAGCCGGTCAGGATGATGCAGCGCACCTTGTCGTTCGCATCCGCTTCGGTCAGCGCCTGCGCCAGCTCGGCCAGAAGGTGGCTGTTCAGAGCGTTCAGAGCATCGGGCCGGTTGAGGGTGATGGTGGCGACGTGATCCTCTACTTCGACGACGATCGTCTCATAAGCCATGACTGCGGGCTCCCGTCCGTTTGCGTCAAAACGCAGCCTTACCAGCTTGCGCCCCTCGATCAAGCTATCTTTGGCAGGCCGGACAGAAGAACGAGGACCGCCCCGATTGGACGACGCGATGCACGGTTTTGACGCAGTCCGGCGTGCGGCACGGTTCGCCCTCGCGGCCGTAGACGTCAAAGCTGTGCTGGAAATATCCAAGCTCGCCATCGGCTTGACGGAAGTCGCGCAGGGATGATCCGCCCGCCGCGATCGCCTCGTTCAGCACCTGTCGGACGATCGGCACCAGGGCGGCGATGCGCTTGTCCGCGATCCTGTTGACGCGACGTTGCGGGTGCAGGCCCGCGCGGTAAAGCGCCTCGCACACATAGATATTGCCCAGCCCCGCGACGATCTTCTGATCAAGAAGCGCCGACTTGATGGGCATGGTGCGCCCCTTCAGCGCCGCGATCAGCTGCGCTTCGTGGAACCCGTTGCCAAGCGGTTCGGGCCCCAGCGCGGCCAGAAGCGGATGGGTGTCGGCGCTGGCGGTGGGCATCATGTCCATCGCCCCGAAGCGGCGCGGATCGTTGAAGGTGACACGCGCGCCGTCTTCCATGTCGAATACCACGTGATCGTGCCGCTCGGGCGCCGGGTGGTCGTGGACGAACCGCCCCTGCACGTCGCCCGACACAAGCATCCGCCCCGTCATGCCCAGGTGCACCAGCAGCGTCTCGCCGCTGTCCAGATCGGCAAGGATGTATTTCGACCGCCGGCGCAGCCGTTCGATCCGCGCGCCGGTCAGCCGCTCGGCCATGCGGTCGGGAAAGGGCCAGCGCAGGTCCGGGCGGTTCACCTGGGCGCGGGCGATGCGCGCCCCTTCCATCACCGGCGCAAGCCCGCGGCGCACGGTTTCGACCTCTGGCAGTTCCGGCATGACGTCTCCTTGACCATGGGCCGCATTGCAGCGGCCCCTGCGCGCTCTATAAGGAGACAGAGCATAAGGACGACAAGACCCATGAGCGACCAGAGCCCCAAAACCACGCATTTCGGCTTCTCCGACATCCCCGAATCCGAAAAGGCCGGGCGTGTCAGGGGGGTGTTCGGCTCGGTCGCGTCGAAATACGACGTCATGAACGACGCCATGTCCTTCGGCATCCACCGGATCTGGAAGGATGCGATGATGGACTGGCTGGCGCCGCGCGCCGGGCAAAGGCTGCTGGACGTGGCCGGGGGGACCGGCGATGTGTCCTTCCGGTTTCTCGGGCGCGCCGGGTCGGGCCACGCCACGGTTCTGGACCTGACCGAACCCATGCTGGTCGAGGGGCGCAAGCGCGCCGAGGCGGAATCCATGGCCGGCATGCTGGATTGGGTGGTGGGCGATGCGATGGCGCTGCCCTTCGCGGACAACACGTTCGACGTCTACACGATTTCCTTCGGCATCCGGAACGTGACCCGCCCGCAAGAGGCCCTGAACGAGGCGTTCCGCGCGCTCAAGCCCGGCGGTCGGCTGATGGTTCTGCAATTTTCCCAGATTCCCAACGACATGATGCAGCGGATCTATGATCTATATTCGGTCAACCTCATCCCCCGGATGGGGCAGATGATCGCGAATGACCGCGACAGCTATCAGTACCTGGTGGAATCCATCCGCAAGTTTCCCGATCAGGATACCTTTCTGGGAATGGTACGCGCCGCCGGGTTCGAGCAGGCGAAATACCGCAACCTGTCGATGGGAATCGCCTGCCTGCATTCCGGCTGGAAGCTCTGAATGCGGGGACCTCACAACATTCTTCGGCTGATCCGCACCGGCGCCACCTTTGAACGCACCGGGGCGATGGGCGTCGTGCTGGATGCGTTCGACGCGCCCAAACCGATCCGGATCGCGTTCCGCGCGCTGGTCTGGCCGTTCAAGTGGCTGGGATTCGAAGGCGATTCCGCGGTGCCGCCCGTTCCCCGGGCGCTGACGGCGCTGGGCCCGGCCTACATCAAGTTCGGCCAGATCCTGTCGACCCGCCCCGACGTGGTGGGCGATGAACTGGCGCTGCAACTGCGCGTCCTTCAGGACAAGCTGCCGCCCTTCGGGCTGGACGAGGCGCGCGCGCAGGTCGAATCCGAAATCGGATACCCGGTCGATACGCTGTTTTCCGAATTCAGCCCGCCGGTGGCCGCCGCCTCGATCGCGCAGGTCCACAAGGCGCGCCGCGCCGACAATGGCGAGGTGGTCGCGGTCAAGGTGCTGCGCCCGGGCATTGAACGGGCCTTTCGCACCGACATCGACGCCTTCTATTTCGCCGCGAACATGATCGAAACGCTGTCGCCCGCGTCCCGCCGTCTGCGGCCCCGCGACGTGATCCGGCATTTCGAAAGCGTCGTGTCCGGAGAGCTGGACCTGCGTCTGGAAAGCGCCAATTCCAGCGAGTACGCCGCGAACACCATTGCTGATGCGGGCTTTCAGTTGCCCGACGTCGTCTGGGGGCTTTCAGGTCGGCGCGTGCTGACCATGAGCTGGGCCGAGGGCGTTCCGCTGGGCGACAACGACGCGATCGACGCCGCCGGCCATGACCGCGAGGCCCTGTCCGAACGGGTGCTGCAACTGTTCCTGAACCACGCGCTGCGCGACGGTTTCTTCCATGCGGATATGCACCAGGGCAATCTGAAGGTGGCCGCGAATGGCGACATCATCGCGTATGATTTCGGCATCATGGGGCATATCGACGAATACACCCGCCGGGTCTATGCCGAGATTCTCTATGGCTTCATCCGCCGCGACTACAAGCGCGTGGCCGAGGTGCATTTCGAAGCCGGCTACGTGCCCGCCGACCGCGATGTCGATGAATTCGCCCGCGCGCTTCGGGCGGTGGGCGAGCCGATCTTCGGCATGGACGCGACGCGGATTTCGATGGCGCGGCTGCTGTCCTACCTGTTCGACGTGACGGAAAGATTCGGCATGCAGACCCGCACCGAACTTATCCTGTTGCAGCGTACCATGGTGGTGGTCGAAGGGGTCTCGCGTTCGTTGAACCCCCGGATGAACATCTGGAACGTCGCGAAACCCGTGGTCGAGGATTACATCAAGCATTCCATCGGCCCGCGCGCGGCGCTCAAGGATCTGTCGGAAACCGCGCGGGTGCTCGTGCGGTTCGGGCCGCGCCTGCCCGGCCTTGTCGAAGCCGCATTGGTGCGGCAGGCCGAACGGGACGTGGCCGAGGCGGCGAACCCGTGGGTGCACCGCCTTGGCTGGGGCGCCGTCGGGGTGGCGCTGGGCGCCATTCCCGTCTTGCTCTGGGCGTCGCTAAGCTGACGCTCAGCGCACGGCGGTCACGTCTTCCGCGTCGATTTCGCTGCCGTCGGACAGGGTCAGCTTGACCGCGTCGGCGACCTGCCTGACCTCGATCACCGGGTTGTAGACCTGAGCCGCGGTTTCCCCCTTGAGCACACCGTCGGTGTAGTTCTGGATCGAAAACGAATAGGTCCCGCTTGCAAGCTGCGAGCCGTCGCTTTCCAGCCCGGCCCAGGCGACCATGGGATCGGACATGTCCAGCGGCAGGGTCTGAACGGTCGTGCCGGATTCGTTCTTGACCACCAGCTTCGCGCTGTTCGCCCCGTCGGAATAGTCGGGCCGCATGACCACGGGATTGCCGTTGAAGTAGACCGGCGCTTCGGCAAGCACCTCGCGGTCGATCCAGGCGCCCATTTCCTTGAAGGTGCTGTTGGTCAGCGCCGCGGTCAGGTTGGTCAGCAGATCGTTGGTCAGAACCTGTTGTTCCACCGACGAAAAAGTCGCGAGCTGGGTCGCGTAATCGGCGGAATCCAGCGGTTCAAGCGGGTCCTGGTTCTGCATCTGGGCGGTCAGCATCTTCAGGAACGTTTCAAAGTCCGAACTGATGACGGCGGAATTGCTCGTGCTGGCGGTGCTGGTGGCGGCCGAGGTTGCGGCTGCGGTCGAAGACGTAACGGTTCCGGTATCCATCGGAAAGCTCCTCAGATGCGAAGGTCAAGACCGCCGGAGGCGATCGAAAGGGGGGGGGCAGTGTCGGCGGGGTCGGCAAGCTGCGATAGGTCCTGCGTCGTCAGCGGCATCGATCGGCTGCCGCCCGACTGGTTGCCCGCCTGGCCGTCCCCGAAGGTGAAGCCGGTCGAGGAATAGCCAAGATCCGAAAGGTAGCGTGAAAGCTGATCGATGTTTCGGCGAAGCATATCAAGGGTTTCTGGCCGATCGGCGGCGATGTTCATGGTCAGCCCGTGTTCGCCCTGAACCATCCGGAACCGGACAGAGCCAAGCTCGTCGGGGCTGAGTCGCAGCTCGATCGTGTCTTCGGTCGCGGTGTGCCCGCCTGCCATGGCGTCGGCCAGCTGGCGCATGACCGAAGCGGCGTGATCGGTCCGGGGCTGCGCTTGCGCCGGGGCGGGGGCCGACAGCCCGCCGCTGCGGATGTCGCCAGACGAGATGCTCAGCGCCTGGCTTTCGGAAACACGTTCGGCATCTTCGGCAAGCTTGTCGAAAATCGCGGCGCCGGGGGTTTCCCGCGCTGTAGTGGTCGCGCCGAAGGCAGCGGCTGCGGCGTTCGAACCACCCTGCCTCACCGCCCCAAGCGCGGCGGTTTCCGTACCCGGTGTTCGGATGGTGCGGAACGACGCTTCGCCAACCTTCATGTCGGGTTCCGGGGAATCCTCGATCACGTGGCCCGGTGTTGATGGCGCTATGTCCACCGCGCGAACCTTCGCCGTTTGCACCGCCGCGGCTGGCGTTGCCGGGGCTGGTTGCGAAACCTGATTCTCTTTCTCGGGTTCGCTGGTGCCAGCCTGTGGCGTGGTTTGCGCAGCTAGTTGAGCAGTTTCGCCGACGGGAGTCGCTGTGGGTGCAGGTCTGCCAGCCAAGGCGTCGGTGGCGGGGGCAGAGCGGCTGATGTCGCCCGTTCCCGAACGCGTTGCGACCTTGGGGGTTTCGATATCCGCCGGCGCAGCGCCAAGGTCGGGCGAAGGGGCGGCCAACGCCGGTTCTTCGGCGAGAAGTGAAGCGCTGTTCTGGGGCGCGCTTTCTGCGGCAAGGGTTTGGGGCGTGAAAATGGGCGGCCCGCTCTTCGAAGCGGGCCCCACCGGTTGTCCCGGCCTCGCAGCGATTCCTTCGGGCGCCGCGAACGTGGCCTCCCGGCCTGGCTGGACCGTCACGCTGGCGCGTAGCGACGAACCGGTGCCGCTCTGTGGCGCCGATTCCGCCGCAACAGCTTTGGGCGAGGCTTCGGTGTCGGCGCGAAGCATGCCGGTTGGAACGGTGCTGCCGCGTTCTTGCGTTGGTCCCCTCGCTTCAGGGGCCGGCTGTTCTGTTCCGCCTTCGACTACCGGCGTGTTTGGCGCGATGCGCTCCCCGGGCAACGCCGGTTGGCCCGTCAAAACGGCCGCTGCCGGGGTGGCATTTTCAGGGGATTTTCCTGCATCCGCGCCGGTTGTCACCCCAAGCTGGGCCGAAGTCGGTGTGGCCGCGGGGGCCGTAATCGCCGCCGCGCTGCTGCCGCTTCGCGCCAGAGCCATCGCGCTTTTCCAAACGCGGCGCGGGGTCGCGTTGGCTTCCTTGCCGGTCGTTTCTGTCATTGCTGAGTTGCTTTCCTGATCGGTCGGCGTCAGCCCAAGTTTCGCCCCGGCCTGCGACGCCACGAGGGGTGCGACAGGGGTCATTTGGCCGCGGCTTATTGGCTGAGAAATGGGCGGAAAGGGTGCGTCTGTAGCGGTGCGACCGGCCAAGGCGTTGCTGATTGGGGCGTCGGTCGAATTCGCCTCGGCTGCGTTGCTGACAGGTTGCGAAGTCGGCGCGAGGTTCGGTCTTGCGACTGTCGCAGTCGCCTCGCCAGAACCGCCCGCGGCGGAGGAAGTGGCGCTTTCCTGACGAAGACGTTGGCTAGTCGCCTGCCGGTCCGAAACGATTTCGGGCTGGTGAGGCTTGGCCGCACCGGTGCCGAGCGTGACGTTCGGGCGCGGCGGAACCGTTTGTTCCAACGTCTCGGTCGAAGGTTGGGCTGCGGTCAGCGCGACTTGCGGCGCCGCCTCAGCGCGCGTTCTCGGCACACCGCCTGCGGGCTGACCTGAAGTGCTGAGCGTTTCGGCGCGCGGACTTGCACCGGGCAGGGGGGCCGCAGCTGGTGTGACGACCTGCTGTAGCTGCGCGGCGGGGATGGCGGCGCGTTCTGTCGAATCTGCGGCGCTAAATTCGGCGCGCGGCGTCATCTGGCCCGCGATCGGAGCGCCCAGCACACCGGTGTTCCGAGCGTCCGCCTTGGCCAGTTTTTCACGGGTGTCCGCAGGCGCAAGTGCCACCGACGACAATTTTCCGGCGGGAAGATCAGCGGATAAGGGCAGAGCGATTTCGGCGGTTTCAACTGGGGTCGACGTTTCGAGAGGCGCATTTTCATCAGCCGGGTTCCGCACAGGCGCGGCATCCTTGGTCGACGGACGGTCCGGCGCGCCGGCAAATGCGAGATCGTCAGGAAAGCCGTCTTCGATGTCCTGCGCCGGTTCGCGCCAGTCGTCCGGATGATCCGTTGCATCGGCGGCTTCGTGAATGTCGGCTTCATCTGCTGGCGAAGCCGATTCGGTCGGCTCTTCGGCATCGGTGACGGTTTCCGAAGAACCTTCTTCCGCCGCTTCCGCAGAGGACCCTTCGACGCCCGTTTCAAGCTGCGATTCGGGGTCCAACGCGTTGTAGACATCATCGAACACGAGTTCGCCCGCCGCACCTTCGGCACCGGGTTTCTTGTCTTTTGGGGCCTGAATGAGGCCGAACAGACCTGACAGTTCGCTTAGCATGGCCGCTCCGGGGAATTCTTCCACTGCGACATACTTAGACCAAACATCCTTACCGCTTCTTTACCGCGTCTGGGTCAAATCGGTTCAGTTGAGTCGAATTGGAGAAACCGGATGGACATCAGCGGCCCGTTTGGCCCGCCGCCCCCCGCGGTTGGCGCGAAACCCGACCCCCTGCGCGAGGCCACCGTCTCGCTTGAGGCGACCTTTCTGAATGAAATGCTGAAGGCGGCCAAGTTCGGCGAGCCTCGCAGCGCCTTTGGCGGAGGAGAGGGCGAGGCACAGTTCAGCTCTTTCCTGCGCCAGGAACATGCTCGTGCGCTTGCCGAGAACGGCGGCATCGGGCTGGCCGAATCCATTTACAACGTCATGAAGGACCGGATCGATGACTGACACCCCGCAAACGCACGACCAGATTCTTGCATCACTGAACGAACTGCTCGACCGCGAACGCAGCGCCCTGCTTGACGGGGATCTTCAGGCGATCGGCCCGCTGCTGGAAGAAAAGACGGCGCTGATTTCCGGGCTGGAAGACGCCACGCCCGCCGAAGCCGACAGCATCCGCCCCGTGCAGATGAAGCTGCGCCGCAACCAGGAACTGTTCGATCAGGCGCTGGCCGGCATTCGCAACGTGGCCAGCCGGCTGGGCGACATGCGGCAGGTTCGCAAGTCGATGGAGATCTACGATTCCAACGGCAACCGCGCTTCGATCGGCGGGGAAGGGGCGGGCAGCTTCGAAAGGCGGGCCTGACGGGATTTGTATAAAATCGCGCGGATCTGCCCTGTTCCCATTAGCGCGACATTAGGATTCGGGGCGCATGTTGGCCCTGCATCCAACACGGATGATGCAGCGGGCCAGACGCCCGGTCTGCCTTCGTCAGAAAGACGTTCAGGACGCCGTTACCGGCAAATTCAAAAAAGCGGTGCAAAGCGCCGCGCGACTGTAAGGACGAAATATCCATGTCTAGCATCCTGACGAACAATGGCGCCATGGTGGCGCTGCAGACCCTCAAGTCCATTAACTCCAACCTGGAAGGCACCCAGGGCGAAATCGCGACCGGTAAGTCCGTGTCGTCCGCGAAAGACAACGCCGCCGTCTGGGCCATCGCCAAGACCATGGAAGCGGACGTGAAGGGCTTTGAAGGCATCTCCGACAGCCTTAGCCTGGGCCAGTCGACCGTGGCCGTCGCGCGCTCTGCCGCTGAAACGGTGACCGAGCTGCTGACCGACATCAAGGGCAAGGTCGTCGCCGCTCAGGAAGAGAACGTCGATCGTGCCAAGATCCAGACCGACATCGACGCCCTGCGCGACCAGATCGGTGCGGTTGTGGGCGCGGCCCAGTTCAACGGCCTGAACCTGCTGTCGAACACCGACACCACCGCCGGTTCGGGTTCGATCAACGTGCTGGCATCGCTCGACCGCTCCTCGACCGGCGTCGCGGCCAGCGACATCAGCGTGAACAAGCAGGACCTTGGTACCACCGCTGCTGTCGCGGGCACCGTCAGCGTAAACCAGGGTGATGCAAGCACCGTCGGCGCGGCTGCAACTGCAACTGTCGCAAGCTTTGCTGAAGCAACCGCTGGCGGTATCACCGCCGGTGATACCTTTCAGTTCTCGACTGGCGGCGCTATCGCTCTCACCGCAGACGTTTCTGTTGTTGCTCGCGATGGTCAAACCCTTGATGACGTGACTTCAAGCTTGGTGGACGCGCTCAACGCCCAAGCCACCGAAGACGAGCTCGATGTGACTTTCGCCACCAACGCCACGTCCGGCGAAATCGAGATGACGAACAACACCGCGGCAGGCATCGCAGTGGTTGCAGGTGATTTCCAGCAGTCCGCTCTCGATGGGTCCGAGGCCGATGGTACCATCGGTGGTGGACTTGAAGCGCTGTCGGAAATCGATGTGACCACCCAGGCGGGCGTTGATTCGGCGCTGGAAGACATCGAAGGCCTTCTGCAGACCGCGATCGACTCGGCATCTGCTTTCGGTTCGGTCCAGGGCCGTATCGAAACCCAGACCGACTTCATCTCCAGCCTGACCGACTCGCTGAAGTCCGGCATCGGCACGCTTGTCGACGCCGATATGGAAGAAGCCTCGGCCCGTCTGCAGGCCCTTCAGGTCCAGCAGCAGCTGGGTGTGCAGGCCCTGTCGATCGCCAACCAGGCGCCGCAGCAGCTTCTGTCGCTCTTCCGCTAAGGCAGATCATCGAAGGCCGGCCCGTCCGGCCTTCGAACCCTTCTATCCTATAAATCATAGAAACAGAGTCAGAAGGTTCTGCCGTGAACGCCCAAACAATGGCGCAACGCGCCTACGCCGAAAATGCCCTAAGCACGCGCACCGACCGTTCGATCGAATACGAACTTTTCGCACGCGCCACACATCGTATCAAGGCGGCGGCCGAATCCGGCCCCAAAGCTTTTCCCCGACTTGTCGAAGCTCTTCACGAAAATCGGCGACTTTGGACGGCCCTGGCCATCGATGTCGCGGACAAGAACAACAAGCTTCCGTCGGAACTGCGCGCACAGATCTTCTACCTTGCAGAATTTACCCAGGTTCACACCGGCAAGGTGCTTGCCAAGAAGGCAAGGATCGCACCGCTGCTTGAAATCAACGCCGCGATCATGCGCGGCCTGAGAGGACGGGGAGCACCGAAATGAGCGGCTTGGTTCTTAAACTGGGTCCTCGGGAAAGAGTGCTCATCAACGGCGCGGTGATCGAAAATGGCGACCGGCGCAGCCGCTTGTCAATCGTCACGCCCAACGCCAACATCCTGCGCCTGCGAGACGCGATTCACCCCGACGAGGCGCGCACCCCGGTACGGCGGCTGTGCTACACGGTTCAGCTTGTCCTGACCGGCGATGCAGAAGCGCCTTCGGCCAAGAAGCAACTGCTTCGCAACATCGAGGAACTCAGCCGCATTCTGACCGATCCGGACAGTCGCAAGCTGCTGACGACCGCGACCGAAGCGCTGCTCGAAGAGCAGTTCTACCAATGCCTCAAGGCGCTTCGCGCGCTCATTCCCCGAGAGGATCGGCTGCTCGCCGCGACAAGGCAATGACCTTTACACCGATGATCGCCGGAGTCGGCCTGGTCGGCTGGCAGATGCTTCAATCCACCATGGATACGCAGCGCACGACTTTCGACAAAAGTGCCGAAATCGCCCGCGAAACCGCGTATTTCAAGGAAAAGATCGGCACCATTTCCTCGGCAGAGGAACTGGTGGACGATCGTCGGCTTCTAAGCGTCGCGCTTTCGGCCTTCGGCATGTCCGACGAAATCGACAGCAAGTACCTGATCCAGCGCATCATCGAAGAAGGCGCGGAAGACGATGACGCCCTTGCGAACAAACTGGGCGACAGTCGCTACATCACTTTGGCCCAGGCCTTCGACTTCGAAGAGATCACCAATTACAAAACGCAGGAGGCAGGATTCGGAGAGCCGATCTTTGCCGCCTACGAAGAGCGCATGCGCGCCGATCTCGAAGAAACGCTTGCCACCCCGCAATATGAAAACGACCCGGTTTCCGCAGCGCTTTTCCGCCTGCAGGCGGAAGGCAACATCGAAGCGCAACGCGCTGATTTCCTGACGAACATCGCGAATGTCGAATCTCCCGAAGACCTGCTGGCGGACTACGATCTGAAGAACATCGTGCTGAAGGCGTTCGACCTGGAAGATCGCGCCAGCAGCACGACGCTGCTGAAACGGGTCCTGTCAGAGGATCCCGCCGAAGCAGGCGCCCTGTCGACGGTGCTTGGCGATCCAAACATGGTCGCCCTGGCCGAAACCTTTGCATTCTATGACGTCGAAACGAAAACCGTCCTGCAGACCGACAGTTTCGCAAGCAACATCGTCGACGAATACAAATGGCAACAGTTCAAGTCCGCCGTGACCGAGGTCGACGGTTCAATCGGCACGGCGCTGCAATTCCAGAAATCGATTCCCGACCTGTCGTCGAGCGATATGAGCGAGAACGGCAAGTGGTACAGCGTCCTTGGCAGCACCATCATGCGCGAGGTCTTTGAAACCGCGCTTGGCCTGCCAGACGGTTTCAGCCAGATCGACATCGACAAGCAACTTGAGATCATCAAGGACAAGGCGGACCAGCGTTTCGGCATTTCCTCTTTCAGCGATCTCGAAGACGAAGGCATCCTGAACAAGGTCATTCACAGCTACCTCTTGCAGGATCAGCTGGCGCAAGGCAGCAGCTATGGCTCGCAGCAGATTGCCGTGACGTTGCTGAGCAACATCAGATACGACAACTGATCCCATGACCGGGGCGGGTGGCCGGGCGCGTTAGCGCGCCCCGGCCATTTTGTTGCGATGCGAGGGCGGCATCTTTGCGCCCGACCTCCGAAGAATCAGCCGCAGCCGGTTGAATGCCGAGTTGACACCATTCGGCGATGCTTCGCCAATGAAGGC
>CAXICP010000014.1:0-18696 GCA_964022595.1 uncultured Salipiger sp. | reverse complement strand
AGGTCGGCGATCATGTGGGTGAAATCCACGCTGCGCGTTTCGCTGTCGAAATAGCGGTAGGGGGTAAAGGCGATGCCCATGTGCTTGAGGATCGACAGGTGGTTCGGCCAGGTCGGATCGGACACCCAGACGCGCGCGCCGGGGTTGGCCTGCAGCACAAGGTCGAAGCCCTGGCGCACCGCGCCGGTGCCGCCCGGGGTGGCCGCCGCCGCGACGTTTTCGCGCGGCACGCTGCCCCCCAGCACAAGGTTGATCATCGCGTCGGCAAAGCCGGGATCGCCCGCAAGGCCGGTGTAGCTTTTGGTGGTCTCGGCGTCCCACAGCTTTTTCTCGGCGGCCTTGACGGCGCGCATGATGGGGGTGTTGCCGCTGGCGTCCTTGGAGCCGCCCGCGCCGAGTGCGGTCTTGGTCCCGCCTGGTGTCTCGCGATACTGCTGCATCAGCGCCAGGATCTTGTCGGCGGGCTGTTCCTTGAGGGTCTCGAACATCATGCGTCTCCGGTGGCGACGGGGAGGGTGGGGAACTGTCCCCACTCGGTCCAGGATCCGTCATAGAGGGAATGGTCGGACTTGCCCGTGCGGGTCAGGGCAAGGTTGAGGATCGCGGCGGTGACGCCCGACCCGCAAGAGGTGATCGCGGGGCGCGACAGGTCCACGCCCGCCGCCTCGAAGGTGGCGCGCAGCGCGTCGGGCGATTTCATCGTGGCATCGTCGTTCAGCACCGAGGTGAACGGCACGTTGCGCGACCCCGGGATATGGCCCGCGCGCAGGCCGGGGCGCGGTTCGGGCACCTCGCCGCGGAACCGTTCGGGGGCGCGGGCGTCGATGATTTCGGTATCCTTCAGCTTTGCGGCGGCGGACACCTGCGTCACGTCGCGCACCATCTGGTTCTGGCGGCGCACGGTCATGTGGCGGTCGCGGATCACGGGGGGCATGTCTTCGACCGGGCGGCCTTCGGCCTGCCATTTCGGCAGCCCGCCATCCAGCACGGCGATGTCATCCTGTCCCATCAGCTTGAAAAGCCACCACACGCGGGCGGCGCTGAACAGCCCGTGGCTGTCGTAGACCACGATCTGATGCCCGTCGCCCACGCCAAGCGCGCGCATCCGCGACATGAACTTTTCGACCGGGGGGACCATGTGCGGAAGTTCGGAGCGCGCATCGCTTACATCGTCGATGTCGAAGAAGCGGGCGCCGGGGATATGCGCGGCCTCGTATCCGGCGCGCGCGTCGCGGTCCGATCCGGGCATGTGCCAGCTGGCATCCAGGATGCGCAGGTCGGGGTCCTTGAGATGCGCGGCGAGCCACTCGGTCGAAACCAGCGTCTTGGGGTCGTCTTGCATCGTGCGGCATCCTCCCGGCTCTGTCGGTCGGTTTTTTTCCTAAGCGTCAGGGGGCGCGGTTGCAAGGGTCGGCAGGGGCATGGCGCGCCGGGCGGGGCGGCCCCGGGGTGGGCGCGGGCGGTTGAAACCGCGCAGCGGGGGCATCCGGGGGGCACGGCGCGCCGGGGCATGACGCAAGGCGACATGGCACAATGTTACTCGCCCCACAGTTGGAATCGGGCGGTTTTCGCGCTATCCCTTCGGCCATGCGGCCAGACCTTTCCACCCTTTTCCCCCTGCGCGCCGGGCGCGTGCACGAAGCCTATGGCCCTGCGGCCACGGCGTTTTGTGCCGTGGCGGCGACACTGACCAGGGGCACCTGCCTGTGGATTCGCGAAAGCTGGGCGGGCGGCGGGCTGAACCCGCTGGGGCTGGCCCCGCTGCTGGACCCGGCCCGGATGCTGAGCGCGCGCACCGATCATCAGGCCGACAGCCTTGCCGTGGCCGAAGAAGCCCTGCGCGATGGCGCCCTGTCCTGCGTGCTGCTGGAAATCACCCGCCCGCTGAACCTGCGCGAGGGGCGGCGGCTGCAACTGGCGGCCCGGGCGGGGGGCAGCACGGGGCTGTGCCTGATCCCCGAGGGCATGGGGTCGAACGCGTCGGAAACCCGCTGGCACGTCAGCCCGCTGTTCGATCCGCGCCAGGAGGACTCGACTTTGATGCGATGGGAAATTAAAAAGAACAAATCGGGAACGATTGGTGCCTGGGATGTTCGATGGTCTCAAGAAACGCGTTGTATGCATGTGGTTTCCCCGCCTGGCGTCTGACCGGATTCTCAGGGCGCGGCCGGTGGATGCGCCCTTTGCGCTGACGCTGAACCGGCAGAACACCGACCGCATCCATTGCCTGAACCGCCAGGCAGAAACGCTGGGGCTGCATCGCGGCATGAACCTTGCCGATGCCCGCGCCTTTTGCCCGGGGCTGGTCAGCCAGCCGGCGCGCCCGGATCTGGACGCGCGGTTCCTGTCGGCGCTGCGGCGCTGGGCGCTGCGCTATTGCCCCTGGGTGGCGCGCGACGGCAGCGACGGGCTGATGCTGGACATCACCGGGTCGGCCCACCTGTTCGGCGGCGAAGAGGCGCTGCTGGACGACATGCGCGCCCAGGCGGAACGGTCGGGGATCACCCTGAAACTGGGCCTGGGCGATACGCGCGGGGCGGCATGGGCGCTGGCGCATCATGGCGACACGACGGGCGCGCTGGGGCCCTTGCCCGTGGCCGCGCTGCGGCTTGACGAAGCGACCGTGACGGCGCTGCAGCGATTGGGCCTGCGCCGCATTTCGGATCTGACGGCGGCCGCCCGTGCGCCGCTGGCACGCCGGTTCGGGCCGGGGCTGCTGACCCGGCTGGACCAGGCGCTGGGCCATGTGCCCGAAGCCATCAGCCCGGAACCGGAACCGCCGCATTATGCCGCCCGGCTCAGCTTTCCCGAACCGATCGGCCTTTTGCCCGATGTCATCTCTGCGACCGAACGGCTTCTGGCGCCGCTGTGCGACAAGCTGAAGGCGCAGGAAATGGGCGCGCGCAAGCTGGTGCTGACCCTGCGGCGCGTCGATCAGGACAGCCAGCAGGTCGAATTGCGGCTGGCCAGCCCGATGCGCGATCCGGCGCGTATCCTGCCCCTGTTCGAACGGGGGCTTGGCGCGGTGGATGCCGGTTTCGGCATCGACGTGATGCGGCTGGAGGCGGTGGCTATCGAATCCCTGCCCGAGCGGCAAATCGGCCATGGCTCGCGGCTGCGGCCCGACCAGTTGAACGATCTGATCACGCGGATCGGAACGCGGATCGGGCTGGAAAACATCCAGCGCTTTCTGCCCGCCGACAGCCATATCCCCGAACGCGGCTTCGTCATCGCGCCCGCCGCCTTCAGCCAGCCGGAAACCGGCTGGTCCAGCCCGCGCCCGCGCCCGCTGCGCCTGTTCGCCCCCGAACCGATCAGCGCACAGGGGCCGCGCCCCCCGAATGCGTTTCGCTGGCGGCGCATGATGCTGAGCACGGGGCGCGCCATCGGGCCGGAACGCATCGCGCCGGAATGGTGGCTGGAAGATGACAGCTGGCGTTCCGGCCTGCGCGATTACTGGAAGATCGACACGCTTGAGGGGCGCCGCCTGTGGCTGTTCTACACGCCGCAAAACCCGGGATGGTTCGTGCAGGGGGAATTCGCATGAACCATGCCGAACTGTGCGTCACGTCGAATTTCACCTTTCTTCAGGGGGCCTCGCACCCCGAGGAACTGATGCTGCGCGCGGCCGAACTGGGGCTGAGCGCGATCGCGATCACCGACCGCAACACGCTGGCCGGCGTGGTGCGGGCCCATAGCGCCCTGAAAGCCCTGAAATCCGATGCGCATGAGGCGCTGAGGGTGCGCTCCAGCACGCAAATCGACGCCTGTTCGCGCCAGCCCGTGGGGGTGCCGCAGGATCTGCCCTGCCCGGCGGTGCCTTCCTTGCCCCGGCTGATCGTCGGCACCCGGCTGGTCCTGCGCGATTGCCCGGTGGAATGGGTGGCCCTGCCCACGGACATCGCCGCCTATCGGCGCCTGTCGCGGCTGCTGACCGTCGGGAAACGGCGCGCGGGCAAGGCCGAATGCCACCTTGACCTGAACGATCTGAAGCAGGGCTGCCAGGGCATGATCCTGATCGCCCTTCCCCCTGCCGACCTGGAACAGGCCCGGGCGCCGCTGCAGACGCTTGCGCGCCATTATCCCGGGGCGGTCTTTCTGGGGGCCGCGCCGCGCTATGACGGGTCCGACCAGGCGTGGTTCAACGCCTGCGCGGCGCTTGCGCTGCGGGCCAGCGCGCCGATGGTCGCGGTGGGCGATGTGCTGATGCATCACGGTGCGCGCCGGCAGTTGGCCGATGTCCTGACCTGCCTGCGCGAAGGGCTGACCATCGACCGGATCGGCACGCGGGCCCTGCCCAATGCCGAGCGGCGCCTGAAGCCCACCGCCGACATGGCGCGGCTGTACTGCCATCATCCCGCCGCCCTGCGCCGCACGGTCGACATCGCCAACCGCTGCAGCTTTGATCTGTCCGAACTGCGCTATGACTACCCCAACGAGGAATCGGGCGGCGAAACGGCGCAGGAACGCCTGGCCCGGCTGGCCCGCGAGGGGCTGGGCCGCCGCTATCCCGCTGGCGCCGACGACCGCGTGCACGGCCTGTTGCAAAAGGAACTGAACCTTGTCGGCGAACTGGGCTACGCCGCCTATTTCCTGACCGTGCATGACATCGTGACCGAAGCGCGCCGGCGTGGCATCCTGTGCCAGGGGCGCGGCTCGGCCGCCAATTCGATCATCTGCTACCTGCTGGGCATCACCGACGTCAGCCCCGACATGATCGGCATGGTGTTCGAACGCTTCATCTCGCGCCATCGCGGCGAGCCGCCCGACATCGACGTGGATTTCGAACACGAGCGCCGCGAAGAGATCATCCAGTGGATCTATGACCGGTACGGCCGCCACCGCGCCGGGCTTTGCGCCACGGTGATCCATTTCCGGTCCCGCGCGGCCATCCGCGAGGTGGGCAAGGTGATGGGGCTGTCGCAGGACGTGACCGCCAGCCTGTCGGGGCAGATCTGGGGCATGTCCGACGGCGGCGCCGATCCGCAGCGCATCCGCGAGCTGGGCCTTGACCCCGAGGACCGGCGCCTTGCCCAGACCATCCGGCTGATCGGGCAGATCATCGGCTTTCCCCGCCACCTGTCGCAGCATGTCGGCGGGTTCGTCATCACCCGGGGGCGGCTGGATGAACTGTGCCCGATCGAAAACGCCGCGATGGAAGGGCGCACGGTCATCGAATGGGACAAGGATGACATCGACGCGCTGGGCATTCTCAAGATCGACGTGCTGAGCCTGGGGATGCTGACCTGCATCCGCAAGGCCTTCGACCTGCTGGACCGCCACGAGAACCGCCACCTGACCATCGACACCGTCCCGCAAGAGGACAAGGCGACCTACGACATGCTGACCCGCGCCGATGCGGTGGGGGTGTTCCAGGTGGAAAGCCGCGCGCAGATGAACTTTCTGCCGCGCATGAAACCGCGGGAATTCTACGACCTGGTGATCGAGGTGGCCATCGTGCGCCCCGGTCCGATCCAGGGCGGCATGGTCCAGCCCTACATCCGCCGCCGTCAGGGGCTTGAGGCACCCGAACCCTTCGGCCCCGCGTTGGCCGAGGTCACGCGCAAGACCCTTGGCGTGCCGCTGTTCCAGGAACAGGCGATGCAGATCGCCGTGGTGGGGGCCGGCTATTCCGCCGAAGAGGCGGACCAGCTGCGCCGGTCGCTCGCGTCCTTTCGGCGGATGGGCACCATCGGCGGGCACCGGGACCGGTTCATCCGGGGGATGATGGCCAACGGCTATTCCCCCGAGGTCGCCGCCGCCTGCTTTGCCCAGATCGAGGGGTTCGCCGATTACGGCTTTCCCGAAAGCCACGCGGCGGCCTTTGCGATGCTGACCTACGTGTCGTCCTGGCTCAAGTGTCACCACCCGGCGGTCTTTGCCTGCGCGCTGCTGAATTCGCAGCCCATGGGGTTTTACGCCCCCGCCCAGATCGTCCGCGATGCCCGCGAACACGGCATCGAACTGCGCCCCGTCTGCGTCAACCACAGCGCCTGGGACAACACGCTGGAACGGCGGGCGGATGGCACGCTGGCGCTGCGGCTGGGGTTCCGCCAGATCAAGGGGTTTCGCGAAGAGGATGCCGGCTGGATCGTCGCGGCGCGCGGCAATGGCTATCCCGACCCCGAAAGCGTGTGGCTGCGCGCCGGTGTCACCCCCGCCACCCTGGAACGCCTGGCCGAGGCGGATGCCTTCATCGGCATGAACCTGACGCGGCGCGATGCGCTGTGGGCGGTGCGGGCGATCCGCGCGCCCGCCCCCCTGCCGCTGTTCGCCGACCCGCTGGACGGCGAGGGACAGCGCGAACCCGTGGTGGATCTGCCGGTGATGCATCTGGGCGAAGAGGTGGTCGAGGATTACGTCGCCATGCGCCTGTCGCTGCGCGCGCATCCCATGGAACTGCTGCGCCCCACGATCCCGGATGTCTTGCCGCATGACCGGCTGCCGACCGCGCCGCTGCGCCGCACCTCGGTCTGCGGGCTGGTCATCACGCGGCAGCGCCCGGGGACGGCCTCGGGGGTGATTTTCCTGACGCTCGAGGATGAAACCGGCGTGTCCAACATCGTGGTCTGGCCGAAGGTCTACGAACGGTTCCGCCGCGCCGTGATGGGCGGGCGGCTGCTGCGCGTGACCGGCCAGCTGCAACGCGAGGGCCCGGTGGTGCATGTGATCGCCGAACAGGTCCAGGATCTTTCGGCCCGCATCGCGGATCTGGGCCACCCGATGGACGACGCCGTCGGCATCACCCAGCCCCAGGCCGATGACGCGCCGCGCCCGCCGCGCCACCCGCCGCGCGCGCATCATCCGCGCGACCAGGCCAAGCAGCTGTTTCCCAGCCGTGATTTCCGATGACGGGCGCGCGCCGGCGCCCCGGCGCAATCAGCCCTGTTTCAGCAGCCGCTGCTTCTGGCGGCCCCAGTCGCGCTTGGCTTCAGTTTCGCGCTTGTCGTGGTTCTTCTTGCCCTTGGCGATGCCGACCTTCAGCTTCACGATGCCCTTGTGGTTGAAATACAGCACAAGCGGCACGATGGTCATGCCCTTGCGCTGGGTCTCGTTCCACAGCCGCGCCAGTTCCTTTTTCGATGCCAGAAGCTTGCGCCGGCGGCGTTCCTCGTGGCCGAACATGGCGCGTTCGTAGGGGGCGATGTAGCAGTTCACCAGCCACAGCTCGCCGTTTTCCACGGCTGCATAGCTTTCGGCGATGTTCGACGTGTTCTCGCGCAGGGATTTCACCTCGGACCCGGTCAGCATGATGCCGACCTCGAGATCGTCTTCGATCGCGTAGTCGAAACGGGCACGCCGGTTTTCGGCGATCACCTTGTAATTCGGGTCTGTCTTCGGTTTGGCCATTGGCTGCATGTAATCTTCCCATGCCCGCCTGTCCATATCCCGCGCTCAAACGGGCAGGATGAGCGCCGCGCATTCGCCGCCGCCGGGGCGCGGTTCAAGGGTCAGCCGCCCGCCCATGCGGTCCATCGCGGCCACCACGATGGCAAGCCCCAGCCCGCTGCCGCTGCCCGCGTTGGGGCTGCCGCGAAAGAAACGTTCGGTCACGCGGGGGCGGTCGGACGGGGCGATGCCCGGGCCGGTATCGGCCACGGTGAAGCGCACGGCGCCGTCTGCCCGGTGCAGGGCCACGTCGACCCGGGCGCCGTTTCGGGATGCCTCGATGGCGTTTTCCAGCAGGTTGCGCAGGGCGGCGTGCAGCAGGGGCGCGGCGCGGGTGGTCCACAGGCCCGGTTGCGCGTCCACCGCCACCGAAACGCCGCGCCGATCCGCAAGCGCGGCCAGCTCGTCGATGGCGCCGTGCAGGATGTCGGCGCCATCCCTTGGGGGGCCTTCGGGGGCGTCGCGGTCGGCGGCGGCCATGTCCAGCAGCTGGCGCACCATGCGGTCGGACCGTTTCACCCCGCGTTCGATCTGCAACAGCGCATAGGCGCGGGTGGCCTCGTCGGGGGCCATGCGGGCGATTTCCGCCTGTGTGCGCAGCCCGGCAAGCGGTGTTTTCAGCTCGTGCGCGGCAAAGGCGGTGAAGTTGCGTTCGCGTTCCCGGGCGCTGTGGACGCGGGCCAGCAGGCCGTTCAGCGCATCGACCATGGGGCGCAGTTCGCGCGGAACGCCGCGGCCCTGCAGGGGGCCAAGGTCGGTATGCGCGCGCCCCGCAAGCGCGCGGCCCAGCCGGTCCAGCGGCGCCATGCCGCGCCCGACGGTCAGCCAGATCAGCGCCGCCAGCAGCGGCAGCACCAGAAGCGCGGGCACGGCCAGCCCCTTGATCACGCCGCTGACAAGGTGGTCGCGCATGGCCACCGCGTCGCCGACCATGACGCGAAAGCCCAGCCCCGGCTCGTCAAGCGTGTAGACGCGCCACGGCTCGCCATCCACGATGTTTTCGCTGAACCCGCTTGAGGTGCTCAGCCGTTCGCGCGGCGCCCCTTGCGAGCCGCCGATATAATGCCCATCCAGCCCCCAGACCTGGCAGGACAGCTGGCGCCGCATGCCCTTCGGGCCGACATGCGACAGGGCGCGGCCCGCGATGTCGACGCCCACGCCGTCTTCGCCGATCAGCGAGGCAACCATGCGGGCGGATTCCTCAAGCCGGCGATCCAGCACGCGGATCACCTCGGACCGCGTGTTGTGCTGCGCCCAAAGCACGGCGCACAGCCAGACCGCCCCGGTCGCGGCCAGCAGGATCAGCAAAAGGCGGCTGCGGATGGAAGTCATCTGGGGTGCCGCGCCTCTGGCGCCTCGGTCTGCCGCGCCTCTGGCGCGCCGGTTTGCCGCGCCTCCGGCGCCTCGGTCTGCCGCGCCTCTGGCCCGCCGGTCTGCCGCGCCTCCGGCGCGAGCCTGTACCCCGCCCCGCGCACCGTCTGGATGAACCCACTGCCCAGCTTGGCGCGCAGGTGGTGGATGTGCACCTCGACCGTGTTACTTTCGATGCCCTCTTGCCAGCCGTACAGCTTTTCTTCCAGCGCCTGCTTGTTCAGGATCGCGCCGGGGCGGTCCATCAGCGCCGACAGGATGCCGAATTCGCGGCGAGAAAAGGCGATCTCGGTATCGCCAAGCCGCCCCGTCATCCGCGCCACATCCAGCGACAGCCCGTTCCAGGCCACGCGGTTTTCGGCCCGGCCCCGGGCGCGCCGGGTCAGGGCGCGCAGCCGGGCCGACAGTTCGGGCAACTCGAACGGTTTGCCAAGGTAGTCGTCGGCGCCCGCGTCCAGCCCGTTGACCCGGTCATCCAGCGTGTCGCGGGCGGTCAGCATCAGCACCGGCAGCCGTTCGCCCCCCGCGCGCATTCCGCGCAGCAGGTCCACCCCCGAGCCATCCGGCAGCATCAGGTCCAGCACCATCGCATCGAACCCGCCCGCGCCCAGCGCATGGGCGGCATCGGCGCAACTGTCGACAAGCTCGGGGGAAAACCCGTGCATCCGCAGCCCCACCGACAGCCCGTCGGCGATCAGCGCGTCGTCTTCAACCACCAGAATTCGCATGCCTGCCCCGTGTTTTCTGACGCGCAGTCATACCTGCCCCGCGCCGCCCCGGCCACTGACGAAGCCGCGAGGTCAGCTGCCCCGGTAGGTGGAATAGCCATGCGCCGACAGCAGCAGCGGAACGTGGTAATGCGCCGCCGCGTCCGACATGCCGAAGCGCAGCGGGATCTGGTCAAGGAACAGCGGATCATCCCCCGCCTGTCCGGTCGCGCGCAGGTAGTCCCCGGCGTGGAACACCAGTTCGTAGGTGCCGGTGGCAAAGGATTCGCCGGGCAGGATCGGCCCGTCGGTGCGCCCGTCGGCGTTGGTGACGGACCGGGCAATTTCCACCCGGGACTCGCCGTCCAGCCTGTAAAGTACGATGCGGACCCCCTGGGCCGGCAGGCCCCTTGCGGTGTCCAGCACATGGGTGGTGAGGTAGCCTTGGGCCATTCCACTTGCTCCTTTTCCGGGCAGTGCCGATAAATGCGGCAGATCCGCGCCTTTGGCGACGCGCTTTGCGGTTCCGTCCCGACCAGAGCGCGATTAACGGATGAGTGCAACAAGGAGGCCCGCCATGAACCGCTATCCCCGCAACATGATCGGCCACGGGCCGGATCGTCCCGATGCAAGATGGCCGGGCGGCGCCAGGATCGCCGTGCAATTCGTGCTGAACTACGAAGAGGGCGGCGAAAACAACATCCTGCACGGCGATGCCGCGTCCGAGGCGTTCCTGTCCGACATCCCCGGCGCGGCCATGTGGCCGGGCCAGCGGCACTGGAACATGGAATCGATCTATGAATACGGGGCGCGCGCGGGGTTCTGGCGGATGCACCGGCTGTTCACCGGCGCGGGCATTCCGCTGACGATCTACGGCGTCGCCACCGCGCTGGCGCGCAATCCCGAACAGGTCGAGGCGATGAAGGACGCGGGCTGGGAAATCGCCTCGCACGGGCTGAAATGGGTCGAACACAAGGACATGCCCGAGGATGCCGAACGCGCCAGCATCGCCGAGGCGATCCGCCTGCATACCGAGGTGGTCGGCGAGGCTCCGCGCGGGTGGTACACCGGGCGCTGTTCGGAAAACACCGTTCGGCTGACCGCCGAAACCGGCGCGTTCGACTATATCTCGGACACCTATGACGACGATCTGCCCTATTGGATCGAAGTGGGGGATCGCGACCAGCTGGTGATTCCCTATACGCTGGAAGCCAATGACATGCGCTTTGCCACCAGCCCCGGCTGGATCGAGGGCGAGCAGTTCTTCACCTACCTGCGCGATTCCTTCGACATGCTTTACGCCGAAGGCGCGGCGGGCAAGCCTGCGATGATGTCCATCGGGTTGCACAACCGGCTGATCGGGCGGCCGGGCAAGGTCGCGGGGCTGGCGCGGTTCCTGTCCTATATCGAAGGTTTCGACGGCGTCTGGACCCCGCGCCGCATCGACATCGCCCGGCACTGGGCCGCGACCCACCCCCACCAGCGCAAGGACCGACCCAGCCAGATGGACCGCGACACGTTCGTCGCCCGTTTCGGCGGCATCGTCGAACATTCGCCCTGGGTGGCCGAACGCGCCTTTGCGCTGGAACTGGGGGCGGCGCATGACCGACCCGCAGGGCTTGCCAACGCGCTGGCGCGGGTGCTGCGCAGCGCCTCGCCGGAGGAACGCATGGGCGTGCTGCGCGCCCACCCCGACCTTGCGGGCAAGCTTGCCGCCGCCCGGCAGCTGACCACCGACAGCAGCAGCGAACAGGCCAGCGCCGGGCTGGATGCGCTGACGGATGCGGAACGCGCGCGCTTTACGCAGCTGAACGATGCCTATATGGACAAGCACGGATTTCCCTTCATCATTGCCGTGCGCGATCACGACAAACCCGGCATCCTCGCGGCCTTTGAACGCAGGCTTGCCCAGGATACCGCCACCGAATTCGACGAGGCCTGTCGTCAGGTGGAACGGATCGCCCGGCTTCGCCTGGAGCAACTGCTTTGAAGCACGACCGCATCGTCACCTATGCCTTTCCCCCCGGCGGCCTGCCCGGACAGGATTGCGACCCCGAAGGCACCGCCGTCTTTACCGAGGCCTATGCCGTCATCCCCGCCAATTCGATGCGCGACATCGTCACCAGCTTCCTGCCCGGCTGGACGGGGCACCGGATCTGGGTGCTGGCCCGCCCGATGACCGGCTTTGCCGAAACCTTTGCGCAATACGCGGTCGAACTGTCCCCGGGCGGGGGCAGCAACGAACCCGAACCCGACGTCGAGGCGCAGGGCGTGATCTTTGTCACCCACGGCGAAATGCGCCTGACGCTGGGCCGCGACTGGTACGACCTGAAGGCGGGCAGCTATGCCTATATCCCGCCCTCGGCCGTGTGGAACATCTGGAACACCGGCGACGTGCCGGCGGGCTTTCACTGGATTCGCAAGCGCTGGGCGCCGATCCCCGGCATGCTGCCCCCCGAGGCCTTCGTGACCCATGAAGCCGAGGTGCCGCGCACGCCGATGCCCGATTGCGATGCCAAGTGGTCGACGCAGCGGTTCACCGACCCGTTCGACCTGCGCCACGACATGCACGTCAACATCGTCAGCATCGAAAGTTCGGGGCGCATTCCGTTCGCCGAAACCCATGTGATGGAACACGGGCTTTACGTGCTGTCGGGGTCTGCGCGCTACCTGCTGAACAAGGATTGGGTCGTGGTCGGCCCGGGCGATTTCATGTGGCTGCGCGCCTTCTGCCCGCAGGCCTGCGTCGCCACCGGGGACGAGACGTTCCGCTATCTGCTCTACAAGGACGTGAACCGCCACGTTCCTCTGGCGCTATGACGGTTCAGGCCCGCCCGCTCAGCGCGGGTGCCTTCGCGCCCTTTGGCGACGTGCTGGAAATCGCGGGCGATCCGGACAAGGTCATCAACCAGGGGCTATGCGGGCGGTTCCACGACCGCGCCGCGCTGGATTTCGGCCCCGGCGGGCGCGCCGGGATCAGCCTGTTCGACGCGCAGCCCCGCGCGTTGCCCTACCGGCTGGAACTGGTCGAACGCCACCCCGACGGCTCGCAGGCGTTCATCCCGATGCATCAAAACCCCTGGCTTGTGATTACTGCCGAGGCAGGTGCGACGCCGCAGGCGGCCCCGGGGCGGGTTCATGCTTTCCTCGCGGGGCCGGGGCAGGCTATCAATTTCCACAAGGGGACGTGGCACGGGGTGCTGACGCCGCTGCACGGTCCCGGCCTTTTCGCGGTGATCGACCGGATCGGGGATACCGCGAATCTCGAAGAGCACTGGCTGGCAGAGCCGCTGCTCGTGACCTGCCCCTGACGTCATAGGCGGGTGAGCATGGCTTCGCGGCGCCCCGCAGCCGGCCGCGGACATCAGGAACAGGGAGCGTTCCATGACCAAGGCCTCACTCGGCACGCCCGCGCAGCTGGCAGACCCGGACTATACCCCGCCCATCGCGCAGGCCATTCCGCTGGGCATCCAGCACGTCCTGGCGATGTTCGTGTCCAACGTGACCCCCGCGATCATCGTGGCGGGGGCGGCGGGCTTCGGCTTTGGGTCCAATTCGCCCGATTTCCCGGAACTGCTGTACCTGATCCAGATGTCCATGCTGTTCGCGGGCATCGCCACGCTGTTCCAGACCATCGGCATCGGCCCGGTGGGGGCGCGGTTGCCGATCGTGCAGGGCACGTCGTTCGCGTTTCTGCCGATCATGATTCCGCTGGTGGCGGGGCAGGGGGTGGCGGCGCTGGGCGCGCTGTTCGGCGGCATCGTCGTGGGCGGCATCTTTCACGCCTGCCTTGGCACGGTGATTGGCAGGATCCGCTTTGCGCTGCCGCCGCTGGTGACCGGGCTGGTGGTCACGATGATCGGGCTTGCGCTGGTCAAGGTGGGCATCGAATACGCCGCCGGGGGCGTGCCCGCCAAGGCGTCGGGCGATCCCAGCTATGGCAGCCTTGCCAGCTGGTCCACCGCGCTGGTGGTGGTGATCGTGACGCTGACGATCAAGTTCTTCACGCGCGGGCTGCTGGCGATCTCGGCGGTGCTGATCGGCATCATCGTGGGCTATTTCTACGCGCTGGCCATCGGCGTGCTGGATTTCGCCGCGGTCGCGTCCAGCTGGAACAATTCGGCGGCCTTCGCGCTGCCGGTGCCGTTCAAGTACGGCTTTGACATCAGTTTTGCGGCCATCGTCGGGTTCTGCCTGATGGCGTTCGTGTCGGCGGTGGAAACCGTGGGCGACGTGTCGGGCATCGCCAAGGGCGGCGCCGGGCGCGAGGCAACCGACGCCGAGATCACCGGCGCCACCTATGCCGACGGCATCGGGTCGGCCATCGCCGGCCTGTTCGGAGGCTTTCCCAACACCTCGTTCAGCCAGAACGTCGGGCTGATCGCCATGACCGGCGTCATGAGCCGCCACGTCGTGACCATCGGCGCCATCTTCCTGATCCTGTGCGGGCTGGTGCCCAAGGTGGGCGGCGTGATCCGCACCGTGCCGATCGAGGTGCTGGGCGGCGGGGTCATCGTGATGTTCGGCATGGTGGTGGCGTCGGGCATGTCGATGCTGTCGGACGTGGCCTGGGACAAGCGCAACATGGTGATTTTCGCGGTGTCCCTGTCGGTGGGGTTGGGTTTGCAGCTGGAGGTGCTGAACGTGGCGCCGGGCGCGCCCAACGCGCTGCAGCACCTGCCCGACACGCTGCGCATCCTGGGCGCATCGGGCATCCTGCCGGCGGCGCTGCTGGCCATCGTGCTGAACCTCGTGCTGCCGGTGCCGCTGTCGGACGTGTCGACCGAGGAAATCACCGGCGGGCTTGCCGGGCAGAACCCGCCGGCGGAATAAGCGGCGCTTAGTGGCCCGGGCGCACGATGTAGCGCTGGCCGTAATCGCGCTGATAGGGGCGCGGCAGGTAGCGGTTGGCATCGTTGCGGTGCGGGGTCTCATGCGCGCGCCGGTGGAAAGGGTCCGGGCGGTAGAACGACCGGCTCAGGCAGTCGGCGCCATAGCCGCGCGAGATGCCGTGCCGGGTGCGCAGGTTCATCTCGCACGTCTTGGGCAGGGCGCGCACATGCACGCCTTTCCGGGCAAGGCAGGCGGCGTCATAGGCTTTTCCGTCGCGGCGCAGATCCACAAGGCAGCTGCGCGGCAGCGATCCGGTGCCCGCGTGCCGGTCGGGGGCTGCCTTGCGGGGCGGCGCGTCCTTGCGGTCCTGCTTGTGGGCGATGGCGGTGCCGACGATCGCAAGCGCCGCAGCCCCCATCAGCAGCTTGGCGGCGTCTTCGCGGCGCACGGTGTCGGCCATGGCGGGCGTCGCGGTCAGCGGGACGAGGGCGGTAACGGACATCGAAACCGTCAGAACGGTCGATATGAAACGGGTGGACATGACTTTCTCCTTGCGGGTGGCGTGGCATCGAAAGGTGGGCGCCGTGGCGGCGACCTGCCTGCCCGACCGTCGCCGCGCTTGCGGTTTTCACGCAATATCGGCCCGCCGTTATGCGATAACCGGCCCGTCCGGCCGCGCGGCTATTGCCTTGCAGCGCCCTGAAAGCGCAGGAAGGGGCCATGAAACACGCCATGCTTATCGCTTTCCTGGCCCTTGGGATGCCAGCCGCCGCGCAGGCCGATTGCTTTGCCGAATACAAGGCCAAGCAGGACGGCCCGCTGCGGCTGCACTACGGCATCGCCAGCCTGCCCGGAGCCTGCCCCGATGCGGCCACCGCCGCCGCGCAACTGCGCCCGCGCCTGTCCGCCGCCGGCTGGCAGTTGCTGAACATCGTCCGCCTGTCGCCAGAGGCGCCGGGCCCGCAGCAAAGGGCGAATGCCGGTGAGCATTACCTCCGTTACTAGGGCCCGGCGGGCGGGCACGCGGCTGGTGGGAATCGGCATCGCGGTCATCGTCGCGCTGCTGGTGGGCACCGCCGCCGTGCTGATGTGGGCGCTGCCCGGGGCCAACGCCTTCAACGCGCGGGTGGAACGCATCTTCGTGGAAAACGACGCGCTGACCGGGCAGGCCGAACTGCGGCTGCTGGAAATCCTTGCGCAGTCGGGCACCACCTTTGCCGACACCCTGACCAGCTACCGCATGGTGATTCTGGTGCTGCTGGTCTTTGCCGCCGCCCTGCTGGTGGCGGCGCTGGTGTTCCTTGTGATGCTGGTCACGCTGAACCGGCGCGTGGCGCAGATCGAACGGTCAGGCATCCAGGTCAGCTCGCTTATCATCTCGCGTGAGGAAAACACCGTCTATCTCAATACCATGGGGTTCAAGCTGACCGAGGCGATGATCGAAACCCTTGCCGTGCTGGCTGAGGCGCGCATGGATGACGAGATGCTGTCGGGCGTGCAGATCGAGTCGATGATTTCCGGCAAGTCCGCCCCCGATTGCGACGAATCCGCCGGGGCGATGCGCATCAAGCGGCTGCGCGACGGGCTGGGCAATCAGATGGTCAGCGAATTGCTGGTCAAGACCATCGCTCGCAAGGGCTATGTCCTGGCCATCGACAAGGACGTGATCGAGGTGGTCTGATCCCCCGGCCGCGCGGTGACGGGCGGGAAACCGGCCCATCGCGCACGCACGCAGTTGCAACCGGAGGTGATAGGATGCAGACAGGGTCTCGGATTTCCCTGTCTTTCCGGATACGATCGCCCCATGGCAAAGCTATACCACGTGCCGCTGTCGCCGTTCTGCCGCAAGGTCAGGCTCAGCCTCGCCGAGAAAAAGATCGAATGCGAGCTGATCGAGGAACGCTACTGGGAAAAGGGCAGCGACTTCATGCGTCGCAACCCTGCGGGAAAGGTGCCCGTGCTGCGCATCGACGGCAAGGTCATGTCCGAAAGCGCGGCGATCTGCGAATGGCTGGAAGAAAAGTTTCCCGAACCGCCGCTGATGCCGCGTTCCGCCGATGCCCGCTACGAGGTGCGCCGCATCGTCAGCTGGTTCGATGACAAGTTCCACCACGAGGTCACGTCGAAACTGCTGTACGAGCGGGTCAACAAGAAGATCATGAAGGCCGGCTTTCCCGACAGCGGCAACGTCAAGTCGGGCGCCAAGGCGATCAAGTACCACATCGACTACATGGCCTGGCTGCTGGATCACCGGCGCTGGCTGGCGGGCGACGTGATGACGCTGGCCGATTTCGCCGCCGCCGCGCATCTGTCATCGCTTGATTACATCTCGGATGTCGACTGGAACCGCAGCCAGACGGTCAAGGACTGGTATGCGAAGATCAAGTCGCGCCCGGCGTTCCGCAACATCCTTGCCGACCAGGTTCCGGGCTTTCCGCCGCCGCCTCAATATGCCGACCTGGATTTCTGAACCGAAACCGGAAGGTGTGGGCGTGTGTCGCTGAAGCAGGCGCTGGTGGACGAGGCGGCGGCAGTCGGGTTTTCCGCCTGCCGCGTGTGCCGCCCCGGCGACATTCCGCAGGCGGCGCAGAGGCTTGCGGCCTTTCTCGACGCGGGGCACCACGGGCAGATGGGCTGGATGGCCGAACGCACCGGCTGGCGCGGCAATCCCGAATCGCTGTGGCCCGAGGCGAAATCCGTCATCATGCTGGCCGAAAATTACGGCCCCGATCACGACCCGATGCAGATCGTCGGCCAGCAGGATCGCGGGGCGATTTCGGTCTATGCGCAGAACCGCGATTACCACGACGTGGTGAAGAAAAAGCTCAAGCGGCTGGGGCGCTGGCTGATCGACGCGGCGGCGCGGGGCGGCGAAGATGCGCCCCAGATCAAGGTGTTCGTGGATACCGCCCCGGTCATGGAAAAGCCGCTGGGGCAGGCGGCGGGGCTGGGCTGGCAGGGCAAGCACACCAACCTCGTCAGCCGGGATCTTGGGTCTTGGTTCTTTCTGGGGGCCATATTCACCACGCTGGACCTGCCGGTCGACGGGGCGGGGCGCGACATTTGCGGGTCGTGCCGGGCGTGTCTGGATGCCTGCCCGACCAACGCCTTTCCCGCGCCCTATCAGCTGGATGCGCGCCGGTGCATTTCCTACCTGACGATCGAACACGCCGGACCGGTGCCCGAGGATCTGCGCCCGGGCTTGGGAAACCGGATCTATGGTTGCGACGATTGCCTTGCCGCCTGCCCGTGGAACAAGTTCGCCCAGCAGGCAGCCGAGATAAAGTATCACGCTCGCCCGGAACTGGTGGGCCCGCAGCTTGCCACGCTTGCCACGCTGGACGATGCGCAGTTCCGGGCGATGTTTTCCGGCTCTCCGATCAAGCGGATCGGGCGGGACCGTTTCCTGCGCAACGTCTGCTATGCCATCGGCAATTCCGGCGATCCGTCGCTGATACCCGCCGCAAAGGCGCTGTGCGACGCGCCCGACCCGGTGCTGGCGGATGCCGCCCGCTGGGCCGTGGCGCGCCTTGAAGCCTAGACGCGATCGTCGATCAGCAGGGCCACGGCGCCGTCCGGGGCGGAATAGACCCCCAGCACCTGGTCCGAGCTGAAGCCGCCATCGGTCAGCGCCTGGCCCAGCACCGCGTCGCCATCGATGCGGGTCTGCAACATGTCCAGCTGCGTCTGCGCCCGCGACAGCGCGTCATCCAGCGCCGCGCCGTCGCCCGAGCCGCTGTCGTCGGCGGGCAGATCGCCCAGCAGCACGGTTTCCACCTGCGTGCCCTCGGGCATGTTTTCCATGGGCAGCGCCACGCCGTCACCGTTCAGCGTTCCCACAAGGTCGGCCATGGTTTCGGGCGGGGGCGACAGCGGCGCGTCGGTTTCCAGCCGCGCCTGCGCATCGGCCTGCGCCGCCGCCTTGGCCTGTCCGGTCAGGTCGGTGTCGGTCAGGCCGCTGCCTGTGGTCTGGGCCTGCGCGCCTGCGCCCAGCGATGCCGCAAGCAGGGCCGCAAGGCCGATCATCGGGGTCGAACGGATGGTCATGGGAATCCTCCTGTTATCCGTCACTCGGTCGTCTTCTTCAGAGAAACCCGCCAGCGGTCATCCGGATCCCGCCCCGGCCCGACTACGGCGGAGCCTTGCCGAAACGCCGTGGCCGATGCGCGCCGGGGCGCCTCACGCGGCGGTCGCGTCAGTGCGAACCTGCGCGAACCTGTGCGAAGAAGGCTTTGCAAACGCGCCGGGGCGCCCCATCTTCAGCACACAGATGATGAAGGAGCCCCCAATGGCGACCTACGAACGCAATCCCAACGTGATCAGCGCGCTTGACCCCGAGCAGTATCGCGTGACGCAAGACAACGGCACCGAGCGCCCCGGCTCGGCCCGGTATCTG
>CAXICP010000013.1:0-19244 GCA_964022595.1 uncultured Salipiger sp. | reverse complement strand
GCGCAGCTGGCCGAAGAGCTGACCGAAACCCGCAAGGCGCTGGAAGCCGCCCGCGTGCAGGCCACCGAACGCCAGGCCGCGCTTGATGCGCGAAGCACGCAGCTCGCCGACATGGAAAAACGCGCCAAGACCGCCGAAGGCGCCTGGGGCCAGCGCGACACCGAGGCCAAGGCCCTGCAGGCCGAAAAGGATGCCCGCATCGCAGAGCTGAACGCGAAGCTTGCCGCGCTTGAAACCGGCCATGCCCAGACCTGCAAGGCGCTTGAGGCCGCGCATGACGAAACGCGCAAGCGGCTTGAACAAAAGGAAATGGATGTCGGCGTCGCGCTGCGCAGCCAGGCCGCCTCGCAATCGGACCTGCTGGACCTGCGCCAGCGCTTCGAGGCGCTGCGCCGGGAAAAGGACGCGGTGGACGGGCTGCTGATGCAGGTGACATCGCGGCTGAGCGCGGCATCGAATTACCTGCATGTGCTGGCCAGCCCCGAAACCCCGCCCGTTTCCGAAACCCCCGTGCCCGGTGCGGGCGGCCCCGCCCTGGCCCCGGCGCAGGATGCAAAGCGCAAGAAAGGCGCCCCCGGAAAGGCCCGCAAGGGCAAGGCGATCCGATGACCGACCGGGGCGAGCTTCGGCACCTGGTCGACGACGCGCTGGCGTTGCTGCAAGGCTACGCACCCGCCCGCGGGCGCGAGGTGGCGCTGTCGGACGAGCCGCTTGAAAGCCTGCTGGATCAATGCCGCGCCAAGGTCTCGCAGATCGCCGAGGCCCGGCCCGAACCCCTGCGGGTGATCCATCATTTCGCCTGCACCGGCGGCACGCTGATGTCGCGCGCCCTGGCCAGCCAGCCCAACACCATGGTCCTGAGCGAGGTCGACCCCTTCAGCCGCTGGTTCCGTCCCGCCGGCAGCTTTGCCCCCACCGATCTGATCTTCCTGTCGCGGCTGGACCGCCACCCGCCGTCCAACGACACCATCGAACGCATGTTCGGCGCGGCGCTTCGGTGCCTTTACGACGATTTGGCCGTCGCGGGCCGCCGCCTGGTCCTGCGCGATCACAGCCATTCGCATTTCTGCACGCCGCAGGACTTGTCCGACCGCCCGCTGATGGGCACGATGCTGGCACGCGGGTTCGAATTGCGGCAGGTGCTTACCGTGCGCCACCCGCTGGATTCCTTTGCCTCGCTGCACCTGATGAACAGCGCCACCGGCCCGGTGCGCCAGCTTGAAGGCTATGCCGGGCGCTACCTTGCGTTCCTGGATGCCTATCGCGGCGTCGAGATCCGCCATTACGAGCGCTTCGCCGAGGACCCCGACGGCGAATGCCGCCGCCTGGCGCAGATCCTTGATCTGCCCTTCGATCCGCGCTGGCAGGACGTGCTGCCGCTGATCTCGCTTTCGGGCGACAGCGGGCGCAAGAGCGCGCGCATCGCCCTGCGCCCGCGCCGCGAGCTGCCGCCAGTGGTGCGCGAGGCGCTGGAAACCCCCGCCCCCCTCTACGAGACGCTCTGCGCCCGGCTTGGCTATGATCCCGATCCGGCAGGCTCGGCTGTGCCTTTTGTTTAGGCGGTTTGCCGCATGATCCCCGCCGGCCCCCGGCCCCCGGGGGCTTTCCAGACTTGTGACAGGCATGGGCATTTGCTACGCAGCCCATGAAATAGGCTGGTGCCCGTTTTTATGCCCTGGCCCTTCGCCGTACCGGCCCCGGGGCCGGGGTCGACGGGGCCGGATGGACCGATTGCAGCGACGGATTGCGAGAAATGACAAAAAAAGCACTGATTACCGGTGTGACCGGGCAGGACGGATCGTATCTGGCCGAATTCCTGCTGGCCAAGGGCTACGAGGTTCACGGCATCAAGCGCCGGGCCTCGCTGTTCAACACCGGCCGGGTGGATCACATCTACCAGGACCCGCATGTTACCAACCAGAATTTCAAGCTGCATTACGGCGATCTGACCGACACCTCGAACCTGACGCGCATCATCCAGGAAGTGCAGCCTGACGAGGTATACAACCTTGGCGCGCAGTCGCATGTGGCCGTGTCCTTCGAGGCGCCCGAATACACCGCCGACGTGGACGGCATCGGCACGCTGCGCCTGCTGGAAGCGATCCGTTTCCTGGGGCTGGAAAAGAAGACGCGCTTCTACCAGGCATCGACCTCTGAACTGTTCGGCCTGGTGCAGGAAACCCCGCAGAAGGAAACCACCCCCTTCTACCCGCGCTCGCCCTATGCGGTGGCCAAGATGTATGCCTACTGGATCACCGTGAACTACCGGGAATCCTATGGGATCTATGCCTGCAACGGCATCCTGTTCAACCACGAGTCCCCCCGCCGCGGCGAAACCTTCGTGACGCGCAAGATCACCCGCGGGCTGTCCAACATCTCGCAGGGGCTGGAAAGCTGCCTGTACATGGGCAACATCGACAGCCTGCGCGACTGGGGCCATGCCAAGGATTACGTGCGCATGCAGTGGATGATGCTGCAGCAGGACGAGGCGGTGGATTTCGTCATCGGCACCGGGGTGCAGTATTCGGTGCGCGAATTCATCACCTGGACCGCCCGCGAGCTGGGCATCGAGCTGGAATTCACCGGCACCGGCGTTGATGAAACCGCGACCGTCAAATCGGTCGACACCGCCATTTCCCCGGCGGTCAAGCCCGGCGATGTCATCATGAAGATCGATCCGCGCTATTTCCGCCCCGCCGAGGTGGAAACCCTGCTGGGCGATCCCACCAAGGCCAAGGAAAAGCTGGGCTGGGTGCCGGAAATCACCGCGCAGGAAATGTGCGCCGAGATGGTGGTCGAGGATCTCAAGACTGCCAAGCGTCACGCGCTGCTCAAAGAACACGGCTACGAGCTGCCCATGGCGCTTGAAGGCTGATGCCATGCCGCGCGGCCCCTCGGGGCCGTGCCTTGCCGGCTCCGCCTGCCGGGCCGGCGCACGCACAGACGACGCACGCACAGACAAAGAGGTGATCCCGTGAAGATCTACGTGGCAGGCCATCGCGGCATGGTGGGCGGGGCCATTCTTCGCCGTCTCGAAGCGCGCCGCGCCGCGGGCGAAGAGCTGACGCTGCTGACCCGCACCCATGCCCAGCTGGACCTGACCAGCCAGGCGGCGGTGCGTGATTTCATGCAGACCGAAAAGCCCGACGTGGTGATCCTGGCCGCGGCCAAGGTGGGGGGCATCCATGCCAACAACACCTACCCGGCGGATTTCATCTACGAAAACCTGATGATCGAATGCAACGTCATCCACCAGGCCTTCGACGCCGGGGTGACGCGCCTGCTGCAGCTGGGATCGTCCTGCATCTACCCCAAGGCGGTGCCCCAGCCCATGAGCGAGGACGCGCTGCTGACCGGCACGCTGGAACCCACGAACGAACCCTACGCGGTGGCCAAGATCGCCGGCATCAAGCTGTGCGAAAGCTACAACCGCCAGCACGGGGTGGATTACCGGTCGGTCATGCCCACCAACCTTTACGGGCCGGGCGACAATTTCCACCCGGAAAACAGCCATGTGCTGCCCGCGCTGATCCGCCGCTTCCACGAGGCGGCGCAGAACGGCACCCCCGAGGTGGTGATCTGGGGCTCGGGCAAGCCTATGCGCGAATTCCTGCACGTGGATGACATGGCCGAGGCGTCGCTGTTCGTGCTGGACCTGGACAAGGCCACCTATGACGCCAACACCCAGCCCATGCTGAGCCACATCAACGTGGGCACCGGGTCGGATATTTCGATCCTGGATCTGGCCAGGCTGGTGGCAAAGGTGACCGGCTACCAGGGCAAGATCAGCAACGATCCGTCCAAGCCCGACGGCACCATGAAGAAGCTGATGGATGTGTCCCGCCTGGCCGGGATGGGCTGGCGCGCCAAGGTCGACCTGGAACAGGGCGTCGCGGAAACCTACGACTGGTTCCGCAACAGCGAATCCATCCGCGGCTGATCGCCGCCCACCCCTGCCGGGCGCGGTACGAACGCCTGTCATCCGTCGGGGGACGGTGATATGAATCATGGGACATTCTTGGCAGGACAGGGGCTTGGACACATGAGCGAACGCGGGGACGAAGCGCTGAAAGACTGCGGCGTCATCTACGCGGTGACCGGCGAAGCCTTCTTCAAGGAAATGCGCACCTCGATCCTGTCGATCCGCAAGGTCCACCCGGACCTGCCGATCACCGTGTCCTATTCCTGGGAAGGGGCGCGGGCGCGCGAACTTCTGGCCGGGGTCGACCACATCACCTGGCTGGACCTGACCGAAACCGTCAAGGCGACCGGGCTCAAGATGGCGGACGGGATGGAACGCAGCCGCGGGGTCAAGATCAACACGATCAACTACTCGCCCTATCGCTACACGCTGTTCCTGGACACCGACACCTATGTGCGCAAGTCGCTGGTGCCCATGTTCGACGCCCTGCGCGAGGGCGACACCCAGATCGTGCTGACCAACGAGCCGATCGCCCATTACCCCAAGGAACAATACGCCGCCGGCATCGCCGACAACGACCGGCCCAACGCGCAGGGGCTGCTCAAGCTGTCGAACCCGAAATTCTTCAACTCGGGGGTCTTCGCCTTTCGCGACACGATCCGCGATTACGGCGCGGGCAAGCGCTGGGTCGACACGTTCATGCAGCAATCGCGGTCTGCGGCGACCAGCAACTGGTCGCGCCTGTGCGACCAGAGCGCGCTGAACACCACCATGGCCGCGCTGCCCGACATTCCCCGCAAGATCCTGCCGAACACGCAATGGAACGCCCAGTGCAAGATCCTGTTCGAACTGCACAAGCAGGGGCGCTGGGATGACATCCACATCATCCATTGCAAGATGGTCCACCATCTTGGCCCCGATCCCGAAAAGCTGGTGAACAGCCAGTACATCCGCAGCTTCGAGTTGCTCGAGAACTGATCCGGGCCGATGATCCGGTCCGGGGGGCAGGGCATGCACATCCTTATCGTCGGCTTCAGCGTCACCGCCGAGAAATCCTTTGTCGAAGAGGTCAGGGACCGGCTGGGCAGCGACAGTGCGCTGCGCGTCAGCAAGGCCGCCATCGGCGGGTGGTTCCCGTTCCTGCTGCGCCATGTCATCGGCGAGATCCTGGACCAGTACCGCCCCGACCACGTGGTGTTCGAAATCGCCACCCCCAGCCTGCGCGGCCAGGACCGGCCCCGCGCCGATCACCTGGACAGCGTGCGCTGCCTTGTCGCCGCGGCGGTGCAGCGCGGGGTGGGGCGGGTGTCCTTCCTGGACCTGCCGCGCGCCGATGTGGCGGATGAATCCACCGACTGGCAATGGCAGATGCACCGCGCCTTCTGCGCCGAACACGGGCTGGGCTATCGCGCGGTGCCGCTGCAGGACGGCATGCTGCGCGACGTGGTGCATCCCACCGCCAGCGGGGTCGCGGCCTTTGCCGATGCGCTGATGGCGCTGCTTGACACCACGCCCCCGATCGCGCCGGCGCCGCGCGCCGCGCTGATGGCGATCCGCAACCCCTACGGCAGCATTCCCGCCTATCGCTACGGCCGCTCAAGCGCCGGGCTGCGCGAATATTCGCGTGGCGGTTACGACGTGACCGCGGTGCGGCTGCCCCAGGATGAACCCGTGACCTTCGATTTCGGCGACGAGCCGCTGCAGGTGATGGGCTATTCGATGATCATGGGCCCCGCGAGCGGGGCGCTGCACCTCGAGGCGGGCGATTTCCGCTACCGCGCCGGGGGCTATGACCAGTTCTGCTATTACGAACGCATCGGCGCCACCTTCTTTCAGCAGCAGGCCTGCACCACGCTGACCTTGCGCCAGGATCCGGCGGTGCCGGACACGGCGCTGCTCAAGGGGGACAAGGACAGCGGCCCGCGCATGGGCCATGTCTGTTCCTTTCTCGTCGCGGGTGACCGCGTGCCCGCGCCGACCCGCCCCGAAGCCGCGCCGCCGGTGCTGGTGCCGGCGGACCGCCAGCACGTGCTGACCGTCGGCTTCAGCGTGACCGACCAGCATTCCTTTGTCGAACATGCCCGCAAGCGCTGCGCCGAGGCCGGGCGCGGGGGCATCCGCTTCGACAAGGTCGGCATCGGTGCCTGGGCCCCGTTCCACCTGCGCCACGTGATCGGCGAGATCCTGGATCTTTACGACCGGCCCGACCACGTGGTGTTCGAGATCGCCACATCGCAGTTGCGCGGCATGGGCCGCCCGCGCGAGGATCACCTTGCCAGCCTGCGCGCGCTGTGCGCCGAGGCGGCGGCGCGCGGGGCGACGCGGATCTCGCTGCTTGACCTGCCGCGCATCGATGTGAACGAGTCCACTGACTGGCTGGGCAAGATGCACCGCGATTTCGCGGCCGAACATGGCATGGGCCATGCGTCGGTGTCGCTTGCGGCGGGGATGCTGGCCGATGATGTCCATCCCACCGAAGCGGGCAAGGCGGTCTATACGGACGCCTTCATGACGCTGCTGGACGCCCCCGAGATCCCGGCCCGTCAGCGCGAGGTGCTGCGCTATTATCCCGCGCCCTACGGCTGCATCCCGGCGGCGCGCTGCGCGACCGGCAGCCCGGCGACGAAATTCTACGGCCGGGGCGGGTTCAGGCAGGACGTGGTGACCATTGCGGGCGGCCATGAACAGCGCTTTGCCCTGGGCCACGAGGCAACCGTGGTGGGCTATTCCATGCTGCGCGGCCCGACCACCGGGGCGCTGACGCTGACGGCGGGCGATTTCACCGACCGCAACGACGGCTACGACAACCGCTGCTATTACGAACGCATGGACGTGACCCAGTTCGCCCCGCAGACGGTGCGCGAGCTGACCATCCGGCAGGAACCGGACGTGCCCACCATCGAGCTGTTCAAGGGCGACAAGGACACCGGCCCGCGCATGGGCGGCATCGGCGCCATCCTGACCATGGGGCGCGCGGGCACGCCGCCCCGGGTCGCCCCGCTGGCCCGCGCCGCCGCGCAGGCCCCTGCGCCCGCCCCGAAACCGGCCCCCAAACCTGCCCCGAAACCCGCACAGCAACCCGCCCCCCAGCCGCTTCCGGCGCTAGGCGGGCGGGCGCGCGCGGCCAGGCTGATCCACATGCACCAGCCGCGCACCGCCGGGCGCTCGCTGCGCCAGGCCATGGCCGACCATCTCGCCCCGGGCCGGCTGGTCGCCTACCAGCCCGGCGATCCCGGCGCGGTGCAAACCATGCTGGACGCGGACGCCTGGCAGGTCTTCACCGGCAATTTCCAGGGACTGCACGGCAATTACGCCGCGCGGCTGCTGGCGCTGCCCTGCTGGATGACCGTGGTGCGCGACCCGGCCGAACGGCTGGTGTCCTTCCTGCATTACGCCCGGGCGGTGCCGATGCTGGGCGCCTGGCACGACCGGCTGAAGCCGCTGCCGCTTGAAGACGGCCTGGCGCTGCTGGTTTCCGAAGGGTCGACCTATGCGCAATCCAGCCAGTGCCGCGCCATCGTCTGGGGCGAGGACGAGCCCACCTGCGACGGCGCCCGCCGTACCATTGACCGCCGCTTCCGCCTGATCTGCACGATGGAACAGCTTGACCAGGGCTTCGAGGCGCTGAAATCTCTTGATCTTGTTGCGCCGGGCACCGCCTTGCCGCATGTCTTTCAAAGCCGCGTCGCGCCCGATGCGGCATTGCTCGCCACGGCCCGCACCCTGCTGGCCGGGCGCGGTGCCGAAGATGCCGCGCTGCACCGCAGTCTCTTGCAGGACGGCCCCGTTCTGCCTTCAACCCAGATTCAGGCCTGATGGCGATGTCACCTATTATCCCGGCCCGCAGATTTTCAGACGGAGAACAGCCATGACGATCCACCCCATCCTCCTTTGCGGCGGATCCGGCACGCGGCTCTGGCCGCTTTCACGCAAATCCTATCCAAAGCAGTTCGCGCGCCTGATGGGCGAGGAAAGCCTGTTCCAGGCCTCGGCGCGGCGCCTGTCGGGGGATGGCTTTGCCGCCCCCATGGTGCTGACGGGCGATCCGTTCCGCTTCATCGTGACCGAGCAGCTGGCGCAGATCGAACAGGCCCCGCAGGGCATCCTGATCGAACCCGACGGGCGCAACACCGCCCCTGCCATCCTGGCCGCCGCGCTGTGGCTGAACCGCAAGGACCCGGCCGCGCTGATGCTGGTGGCCCCGTCCGATCACGTCATCCCCGACGAGGCGGGTTTCCGCGCCGCCGTGCAGGCGGCGGTGCCGCGCGCGCAGGCGGGCGATCTTGTGACCTTCGGCATCGCGCCCACCCGGCCGGAAACCGGCTATGGCTACCTTGAACTGGCCGACGGGGCCGACCCCGCGGCCGGCGCGCCGCAGACCCTGGCGCGCTTCGTCGAAAAGCCGGACGCGGGGCGCGCCGCCGACATGCTGGCGGCGGGGAATTTCCTGTGGAACGCGGGCATCTTCCTGTTCACCGCCGAGGCGGCGGTTGCCGCCTATCGCGCCCATGCCCCGGCGCTGGTCGGCGCGGTCGAAAAGGCGCTGGACGGGGCGGCCGAGGATCTGGGCTTTACCCGCCTGGCCCCCGGCCCCTGGGCCGAGGCCGAGGATATCTCGATCGACTATGCCATCATGGAAAAGTCGGAAAACCTGGCCGTGATGCCCTATTCGGGCGACTGGTCCGACCTTGGCGGATGGGATGCGGTCTGGATGGAAAGCGGGCCCGACGCGGAAGGCAACGTGTGTTCCGATCACGCCACCGCCATCGATTGCACCGATACGCTGCTGCGCTCCGAGGTGCCCTCGCTGGAACTGGTGGGCATCGGGCTGCAGGACATCGTCGCCGTGGCCATGCCCGACGCGGTGCTGGTGGCCCACAAGTCCCAGGCGCAAAAGGTCAAGAACGCGGTCAGCGCGCTGAAAGCCAAGGGCGCGGCGCAAGCGGTGCAGCTGCCGCGCGACTACCGCCCCTGGGGCTGGTACGAAAGCCTTGTCATCGGCGGGCGCTTCCAGGTCAAGCGCATCCACGTCACTCCCGGTGCGGCGCTGAGCCTGCAATCGCATCACCACCGCTCGGAACACTGGATCGTGGTCGAGGGCACCGCCCGGGTGACCATCGACGACGAGGTCCGGCTGGTGACGGAAAACCAGTCCGTCTACATCCCGCTGGGCGCGGTGCACCGGATGGAAAACCCCGGCAAGGTGCCCATGGTGCTGATCGAGGTGCAGACCGGCAGCTATCTCGGCGAAGATGACATCATCCGCTACGAGGACATCTATGCGCGCAGCTGACACATTCCCCCGTCCGCCTTACCGGGCGGGCGGGGGGCACTGAACGCCCCGCGGCCGAGGGGGGACGGCCGACCGGGCGGGCACGGCGGGACAAGACAACAGACGATCGGAAACCCTATTCAATGTCCAAGACTATTTTCATAACGACCCCTTGCCTGAATGCCGCCAAGACGATCGACCGCACGATTCAAAGCGTCGTGCTGCAATCGGGCCCCTTTTTCATCAGATATCACGTGCAGGACGGCGGTTCGACCGACGGCACCATCGAGCGGCTGGAATGGTGGCGCCGCCACCTGGCCTCGCGCAGCTTTCCCGGCCAGTGCCTCGGGGTGGATTTCACCTTTGTCTCGGAACCCGACACGGGGATGTACGACGCGCTGTGCAAGGGCTTTGCCGCCATGCGCATCTCGTCGGGCGATGCCTTCATGACCTGGATCAACGGCGATGACATCATCATGCCGGGGGCGCTGGCCTTCATAGAAAACGTGGCGGCGCAGTTCACCGCGCCGCAGGTGTCCTGGGTCGGCGGCGCCACGTCGATCTTTCGCGACGACATGCCGCTGACAAGCTTTGACAACCCGATCCCGCGCGCCGTGCTGCGGGCGGGCCTGTCGGAAGGCAAGCACTGGAACTTCCTGCAACAGGAAGGCAGCTTCTTTCGCAGGTGGCTGTGGTCGGCGGTCGAGCCGGAAAAGACCATCGCCCCCATGCGCCTTGCGGGCGACTGGAACCTGTGGCGGCTGTTCGCGACCAAGACCACGCTGGTGCAGACCAAGATGGCGCTGGCCACCTTCCGCATCACCCAGGACCAGCTGTCCGCCAGCCAGCGCGGCAAGTACATGGCCGAGATCGACGCCCTGGTGCCCGAGGCCGACCGCCGCGCGGCGCTGGCCGCGCTTGCCGGCCCCAAGGCCGACGTGACGCGGCGCCTGTTCAAGGTGGCCTATGGCGATGCCCGGCTGACGGTGATCGACGAAGGCCGCAACGGCATGCTTGAACACAACATCCGCAAGGTGTTCGGCGACGATCACGGCCTGCAATGCCCCTCGAACGGCGGCAAGGTCACCACCGTGCACGAAGGCGTGCTGCCCGATCGTGACGAGGGCGATTTCACCGACTGCATCAGCCATGAAAACAACATCCTGGCCTATGATCGCGACTGGCAGTTCCCGGCCATCACCGAACAGCAGGCGTTCCACCAGGTGCGCGACACCGCCGCCGTGCCCCCGGGCGTGACCTATGTGGCCTACCCCTGGGCCAACCTGATCGACAAGCTGCAGACCAAGGCATCGGATGCCAACCTGCACCTGATGCAGTTCCACGCCTTCTGCGAACGCCTGCCCAAGGACAGCGTGCTGGTCACCGTGTGCCAGCACATCAAGATGAAGGAATATCTTGAGCTGTTCGAACAGGCCGGCATCTCGACCCTGTTCTGGACCCATGCCACCCATGCGGATGCCCGGGGCGGCGCGCAGAACGGCGTGGACATCCGGCCCTTTCCGCTGTTCCCGGTGCAGATCCCGGAAAAATCCGAGCAGATGGAAATCGCCGAGCGGCCCTTCCTGTTCTCGTTCATCGGGGCCAAGTCGAACCAGTATTACCTGACCGATGCGCGCGCCCATATCCTGGACCTGCTGCGCGATCACCCGCAGGGGCTGATCATCGGGCGCGACGACTGGCATTACAACAAGGTCGTCTACGAACACCAGATCCGCCCCGGCGCGAAAAAGGGCAACGCGGACGACCTGGTGAACAAGTCCCATTCCGAGCAGTTCCGCATCTCGCTGGCGCAAAGCGTGTTCTCGTTGTGCCCGTCGGGGTCGGGGCCCAATTCGATCCGGCTGTGGGAAAGCCTTGGCGCGGGGGCGATCCCGGTGATCCTGGCCGACAGCTACGCGCCCCCGGGCGATCCGGCGCTGTGGCAGGCCGCCGCGGTGTTCTGCGAGGAAACCGCCGAGGCGATCGCCGCCCTGCCGGCGCGGCTGGAAAAGATCGCGGCCGACCCCGAGCAGCTGCGCGTGATGCAGCGCGCCTGCGCGCAGCTGTGGCTGCTGTATGGCCCGCAAAGCTTTGTCTACGACGTGCAGAAACGGATGCTGGAACTGGGGCAGGGGCGCCAGGCCGGGGCGCCCGCGCTGGCCGGCGCCGCCGCGCAGGGCGGCGCGCCGCTGCTGCGCGATCTGCTGGTCGAACGCATGCGCCACCTGCCCGCGCTGTCCCAGGGCGACGCGCTGTCTTTGCTGCGGGTCTGCGCCAGCGAATTGCTGATCGAGGGCGCCGGGCTGCTGCCCAAGCTGAACGACGATTCCTCGCCGCTGGGCCAGCTTGTCGGGCTGGCGCAGGAAGCGCTGCCGCCCGAACATCCGACCCTGTGCCATTACCGGGCCGTGGCCGACCATGTCGGGTCGGCCCCCCCGCCGGCCCCCCTTGCCGCCCCGGCAAGCGCCACCGCGCAGGGGCCCCGGATCTGCTTTCTGGGCCGGCACGCCAACCGCACCCCGCTAAGCTACCCGTCCTTCCAGGCCGCGGCGCGGGGGCGCATGTCGGTGACGGACGATCCCATCGGCGCCGACGTGGTGATGACAGGCTTCAACCTGGATCTGCGCGAGAACGCCGAGCGGTTCGAACAGATCGCCAGGGACAGCCCCGCCACCAGGATCATGGTGATTTCCGAGGAACCGCTGTGGGATGCCAACTGGTCGGGCGGCTTTGTCGACACCGCGCGGGTGGCCAAATGCGGCGCGGCGGATGTGCCCTATAGCTTTCTCAACCATTCCAATAGCGACATCTACGCGTTCGAACGCATCCCCTATTTCCTGCTGACCTCGGACGATCTGCTGGCGCGCTACACCACGCTGATCGCGCGCAACCTGCGACTGACCCCGCAAGAGCTGCTGAGCCGCTGGCGCGCGGCCCCGGTTCCGGCGGCCTTCGTGGCGGAAAAGCGCGAGGGCGAGAAATATTCCCTGGCCTTCCCCGACCAGCAGGTCTGGGGGCTGAGCAGCTATCGCTCCGAGGTGGCCGCGAAGACCGACCTGCCCGGCGTGCATGTGGAAGGCAAGGGCTGGCATTCCGAGGCGCGCCGCCAGGATCTGCCCGACTGGCACCTGGACAAGCTGGCCAAGCTGGATGGCCGGGTGCGGGTGATGTCGAGCTACGAGAACACGCACCAGCTGCTCTATACCTCGGAAAAGATCTTTGACGCGTTCATCGTCGGCGGCGTGCCCACCTATTACGCCAGCCCCGATCACAGCATCCACGACCTGGTGCCGGGTGCCTGCATGATCAACAGCTTCGGGCTAAGCTCGGACGAGGCGGCGGCGCAGATCCGCGATTTCGAACCCGACCTGGTCACCGCCGAGGCCTGGATCGAAACCGCCCGCCAGCTCAAGACCCGGTTCTCGGACACGCAGGCGATCCGGGACGAGCGGCGGCGCATCGTCGATACCATCCTCGGCGCGGTGGCAGCGCTCTGATCCGCTGCGCGGGCGCTCTGGACAAGGCGCCCGCCGCGTGGAACACACCAGATCCGGCCGGGAAAGGGCCGCAAGACAAGGTCCGAGCACAGGGGAAACAGCCATGATGACCGATGTTCAGGGTTCCATGGTCGACAGGCTGGCGCAAAGCCTGACGCAGCTGCGCGCCGCCAGCCTGTCGCGCGCGCTGTCGCAGGGCGACAAGCTGCATCCGGACATCTATCTTAGCTGGGACGACGTGCAGGGCCGCGTCACGGGCACCGCCGCATCGACGCCGGGCATGGTGCTGCGGCTAAGCGCGCAGGTCGAGGGGATGCCGCGCTGGTGGGGGCTCAACCTCGTGCTGGGCGCGGCGCGCCTGGCCCCGGGCAGCGTGCTGGGCATCGCCGCCGACCTGGAAGGCCCCGAGGGCGCCACGCTGGCGCCGTTCATCCGTTCGGGGCGCGGCAACGAGGCGCTGGACACCCCGCTGGCCGAGCCGCTGGCGATGGCCGGCAGTCGGCGGGTCGTCACGCTGCTGCACGATGTCGACCAGGGCCAGCCGCTGGCCGCCACCGGCCCCGACGACGACGCCTGGCACACGCTGGTGCTGCCGCTGCCCGACGGGCGTTTCGAACTGGTGCTGCATGACTTGCGGCTGTTCGTGATCCCGCCCGAGGCGGGGATGCGGGCGGCCCCGCGCACGCTGGCAAGCTATGCCACCTGACCTGCGGCAGCCCTGACCAGGGCCGTCGCAGGTCAGGAATTTCTTCCGAAATCGGGAAATTTGCCCGGACCTATTCCAGCGCGGAATAGGTGATCTGATCGGGGGCGATGCGGTCTTCTTCCTCGGGCTCGTCCTCGGCGTCCGCGGGGCGCAGTTCGGGGTCGGCGCCCTTTGCCGACGGCAGCATGGCGATGGGCCGCACCGGCGAGGCATAGACCTGATGCAGTTCGGCCAGGTGGTTTTCCATCGAATAGGGCGCAAGCGCGCGCGCCCAGTATTCGGGCAGGTCGATTTCGCCATCCAGCATGGCCTGCACGCGGGCGTGGAAATCTTCGATGTCACCTGCCACAAAGCGCATCTCGGGGGTGCCGCCCAGTTCCTGCGCGCCGCCCAGATCCGAGGTCAGCAGCGGGATGTGCCGGGCGTGCATTTCGATCGCGACCTGCGGCAGGTTGTCTTCCCACAGCACCGGGATCACGCCGACGCCGACCCCTTCCAGCAGCGCATCCAGCTGGTCATGGGCGTAACCGTCGGCATATTGCACCGATGCGAACCGCTCGCTCAGCGCGACCACCCGTTCCATCGTCTCGGGATCGGCGCGGCGCGAAGCGATGACCAGGCGGATGCGGGCGGCCATCTCGTCGGGCATCGCTTCCAGCGCCTCGAGCATGAAGAAGAAGCCCTTGTCGCGCCGCATGTAGCCCAGGTAGCCCAGCGTCAGCAGCCCGTCTTCGCCCAGCAGGGTGACGGAAGGGCTGGTCTGGGAAAATTTCTCGGCGTGGCGGGTGCCGATATAGCTGGTTTCCAGCAGTTCGGGCGCGATGCCGTAGCGCGCGGCAACCTCGCCCACGCGGTGGGACACGCACAGCACGCTGTCGCAATGGGTGTTGATCAGCGTCGCCATGTCGCGCCGGCGCTTGGCGAATTTCGCGTTGCGCGCTTCGAGCCGTTCCAGCAGCTGGCCCGGCGCGCGCTGGGGCGCCACCGCCGGGGTCAGCGAGGCCGGGCGCGAGCGGCGGATGCGCCGTGCCCAGAACCGCACCAGCCGGTTGGCCACCCGCATCGCCGGGCCGAAGCCGCGGTCGAACAGCCGGCTTCCCGGGCGGATGCCGGCCTTTTTCAGGTTGAAGGCCACGCCATTGGCCAGCCGGATCACCCGCTGGTCATGCTGGTAGGGCAGGCAGGTGATGCATTTGCGCCCGTTCTCGTAATCGAGACAGTTTTCCCGTTCCTGGAACCACAGGTTCACCTGCGGGCAGACGGGGAAATAATTGTGCAGAGACAGGATCACCCGGGTATCCGGGAAATGTTCCTTGAGCGTCAGCACCTCGGCGGGGATGCCTTCGAGGTTGTTGAAATGCACCACGTCGAACGGGCCCTTGGCGCGCAGGAAATCAAGGAACGCCTCCTGGGTGGCCGGATCGCTCACCTGGCGCGGATCGCCAAAGGAATGATGGCCCGGGGCCAGCACGCCGGAATTGACGATCTCGTAGCGCAGGTCGCGATCCTCGGCGGGGCCGTGTTTCACCGCCTCCCAGCGGGGGGTGTCGGACAGAAGATCGTACGAGATGCCCGACGACAGGAACAGGCATTCGGTCGTCCCTTCGGCGTTCAGGGCGTGGATCACGTTCTTCTGGTAGATCGAAACGCCGCCCCCGCGCCGTTCGTCGTCGAGATAATCGACCCAGTTGTAGAACAGGATCCTCATGATTCTTCCTTCTGGTGAAGCTGCGCCTCTAGCGCGTCGATGCGCCGGGCAAGCTCGGGGATGCCGAAGTTCTGCACCCGTTGGCGCAGCTGGATGAATTCGGCGAAGACGAAACCGATCAACACGTTGCGGTCGGTTTCGGCGCGCGGGCGCCCTTGGGGCAGGTGTTCGGCGAAGCTGTCGATGGGCAGGCTGCCGCCGGCCTGCCGGGCCAGCCAGCCCAGCCCGTCGCGGGTTTGCGCGCGGATGTCATCCAGCGGGCGGACGGTTTCGGCCCTCAGCCCATCCTGCGCGGCCAGGTAGGCCAGCGCCTGGTTGCGCACCGCGTTGATGCTGGCGCGCGGAAAGCCCAGGTTCTGCATCAGCCGCAGCAATTCGGCGACGCGGTCGTCAAGGCGCGGGTTGGGGTCGGGCTGGCTGCGTTGCAGCGCCTGGGGCAGGGCGATGCCGAGCGCGGAAAAGAAATCGCGGTGCAGCGCGTTGGGGTCGGCCGGATCGTTGCGATAGGGGCGCAGCAGCACGTTGTCCCTGCCGGCGATGTCGACCCAGGGTTCCAGCGCGCGGCGGTAGTCGAAATGGATGTCCTCGATCTCGCCGCCCAGGGCGGTTTCCAGGTCCGACACCGGAATGTTCATCTTGATCAGCTGGTTGTACCAGGACAGCACATGCGATTGCGGATCGCGCAGATAGGCCACGACCTTGATCTGGATGCCGGCCGGGCGCGCGCCCAGCACCTGGCGCAGGATATCCACCGCCGCCGGGAACTGGCCGATGCGCATCAGTTCTTCGGAACTGATCAGCACCGCATCCGCCGGGCTGCGCCGCACGCGGTCCATCAGCATGCCCCACATCTGCGCGGGCGGGGTTTCATTGGCGTAATCGAACATCAGCGGCCCGCTGACGCCGGCGGCCCTGAGAATGGAAAACGCAAAGTCCGAATGCTTGGCGTTGTGCAGCCACAGGTCGGGATATTCGATCCCCTGGTTCCTGAGAAACCGCCCGTTCTGGGAAAAGAAGACCTGCAATGCGGTCGTTCCGGTCTTGTAGTGACCGATGTGCAGAATAAGCGTCTTTGCCATGTCTTCCGGTTCTTGTGGACCCTTGTCGCGCGAGCCGCCTCGTGCTGTTTCCCGCGCGAAATCTTTGACCGTCTGTGCCGCAGAATGCAGGCAAGGGTCAAGCCATGCGACCCGATGCGGCCCCGATGCGCGGCAGATACCGCCCGCTTCGGCACGATACGGGCAAGGCGCCGCCGCGCGGAGCCCCGGCGCGCGCCCTTGGCCGGTGCCTTGACCTTGGGCGCGCGAGGCGATTTGTCTGCCCCGTCCGGTCGGTGCGCCGCCCCGGCGCCCTACCCCTGGGAAAGAGGAGCCACCCATCATGCCCGAGCGCCCCTGGCTTATCCTGACATTGCGCCGCACGGGGGGAACATCCCTTACGGCCTTCCTGGCCGGGATCTCGCCCTTTCCCACCGTCCAGCACGAGCCGTTCAACATCGACCGGGTGTTCGGCCAGGTGACGCGCGCGTTTCGCGATCACCGCGATGCGCAGGCCCTGCGCGCGGGCATCGCCGCGGCGCTGGGGGACGACCCGGCGCGCCTGCCCAACATCAAGCATTGCCTTGACGTGGTGCCCCCCGCGCTGACCGCCGAGCTGATCCGCGCTTGCGCCGCGCGCGGCTACGCGGTGCTGCTGTATACCCGGGGCGACGAGGCGGGGCGGCTGCGCTCGCTGTTCCTGGCGCTGTCGACCGGGGCCTGGGGCGGGGCCGAGGCGCAGCGGATCTACCCCGAGATCCGCGCCGGGCGCATCCAGCCCAGGCCCATCGATCCCGACCAGGTCCGCCGCCGGCTGACCGAGGACCGCGACCGCCTTGCGCGGGTGATCCGCCAGCTGGAACAGGACGGCATCGCCCACAGCCGCCGCCGGTTCGAAGACATCTACGGGCCCGGCAGGTCCGCCCCCGACGAGGCGCGCCGCCTTGCCGCCGAGCTTGGCAGCGACGTGGCGCCCGACGCGCCGGCGCTGCGCTGGTTCGACGCCAGCCAAAAGCAGGGATCCGAAAGCATCGCCGAGCATGTGCCGGGCTATCCGCAGGCCGTGGCGCTTCTGGACAAGCTGTGCCACGATGACACCAGCCCCGACCCGTAAGCCCCGGAACACCCCCCATGCCCAGCGATTTCGCGCACCCTTCCGGCGGATATGTCTTTGTCGTCACCTATGGGCGGTCCGGTTCGACCCTGCTGCAGAACATCCTGAACGCCATCCCCGGCTACCAGGTGCGGGGCGAGAACAACCACGCGCTGCTGCCGCTGGTGCAAAGCTGGCAGGCGGTAAACGGGTCCGAGCCGATGCGCGGCGCGCGCACCGCCGGGCGCAGGACCCCTCCGGGGGATCCGTTCTATGGCGCGGAACTGGTCGACCCCGACGCCTACGGCCAGGCGCTGGCCGCGACCTTCGTGCAATCGGTGCTGCAGCCCGATCCGGGCACCCGGGTGTCGGGGTTCAAGGAAATCCGCTTTCACCTGCGCCCGCGCCTGTTCGGCCCGTCGCTGAATTTCATCCGGCGGTTCTTTCCGGGCAGCCGCTTCGTGTTCAACACCCGCGACCTTGGCGCGGTCAGCCGGTCGGGCTGGTGGGCGAACATGGACCCCAAGGCGGTGCAGGCCGAACTGTCGGCGGCCGAAAAGCTGTTCGCGGCCTATGCCGCGCGCCATCCCCGGGTCTGCCACCAGGTGCATTACGACACCTATGTGCAGGCCCCCGAAACGCTGCGCGGGCTGTTCGATTTCCTGGGTGAGGATATGGATGAAACGTCGATCGAGCGGGTGCTGGACACGCCGCTCGATCATGCCCGAACGCCGGGCAGGCGCTGACGGCGGGGCAGGCCCGCCGCGCGAATTGCTGTGCCTTGGGAAAGGCCTAGAACCAGCGGCCCATCGCGATGACCTCGACCACGGCCGAAGCCTGCCCGCCGCCGGCGTTGAAGGCATAAAGATTGACCCCCGTGCCGCTGGCCGCGCTGCTGGTCGCGATGATCGCCGCCGGGCCCTTGCCCGACACGGTCACCCGCGGGGCGGATGCGAAAGTCGCCGCCCAGGTGCAAAGCGTCGCCCCCGACCCCGAGGTGGTGGCCGTGGCGCTGCAGATCTGCGTGCCATCCGCATAGCGCACGTAGGTGCCGCTGGCGCCGGTGCCGCTTTGGATGACCGCGCCGGTGGGAATGCCCCCCGTCTGCGCCACCGTCCCCACCAGGTTGCCGGGGCCGTAGACGTGATCGGCCCGCGCCAGCCGGCCCGGGGTGGTGTCGGTGGGCGAACCCTGCACGGCGGCGCCGCTGACATGGCCGGTGGTGGCATCCACCACCAGCGCCTCGGTCCAGGCGCTGCCGTCGGGCGACACTTTCAGATGGAAATCCGTATCCCCCGCCAGGCCCATTTCCGCGTGCCCGGTCCAGCCCGACTGGTAAAGCAGGCTGGCGGTGTCCACGCCGGCGGCCTTGTTCAGCACCAGCCGGTGATCGCTGCCCGCATTGTTGAACAAGGTGGCATCGGCGCTGACGCTCAGGCGGTTGGTGGTGTCGGCGGTGGCGTTCACGCCCAGCATCGCCACGCTGTCGCTGCCCCCGCCGCCGCCGCCAAGCGCCACCCAGGCGCCGCCGGTCCAGCTGCGCAGTTCGCCCTCGGCGATGCCCCAGGCGCACCAGCCGCTGAGCGGGGAAAGAAAGGTCCAGGCGCCGCCATCCCAGGTGGCGATCTGCCCGTCATGCCCGGCCCAGGCATCGCTGGCGCCGGTCCCCAGCGCGTGGGATTCGCCCGCCACCGGGGCGGCGGGGGGCGTCACCGCCCCGAAGCTTTCCACGCGCATCTGCACCAGCGTATCAAGCAGGGTCAGCGCCTCGTTGTGGGTGACGTGTTTCTGGGCCTGCGAGGGCTGGATGCAGGGCAGGCCCAGCTGCGGGGTTATCTCGCTCATCGTTCCTCCGACGGTCAGGACATTATGGAATTTGCCTGACCGACAATCCTTCCAAAGCCTTAACAAAGATCCGGGGCACCGCGCGTTGCCCCCGCACCGCACGATTCCGGTGTAGCCGCAAAGCTAAAATGTCACCCATGAGCAATTCAGGAATGTCACTCTCC
>CAXICP010000012.1:0-21467 GCA_964022595.1 uncultured Salipiger sp. | reverse complement strand
AGGAAACGCTCATCGACAAGGGCGTCGACGTGCTGATCGCCACCCCGGGCCGGCTGCTTGACCATTTCGAACGCGGCAAGCTGATCCTGACGGACGTCAAGGTGATGGTCGTGGACGAGGCCGATCGCATGCTCGACATGGGGTTCATCCCCGACATCGAACGCATCTTTTCGCTGACGCCCTTCACCCGCCAGACGCTGTTCTTTTCGGCCACCATGGCGCCCGAGATCGAGCGGATCACCAACACCTTCCTGTCCAACCCCGCGCGCATCGAAGTCGCGCGCCAGGCCAGCGCGTCCGAAACGATCACCCAGGGCGCGGTGATCTTCAAGGCATCGCGTCGCGACCGCGAGGGAAGCGAAAAGCGCGACGTCCTGCGCAAGCTGATCGACATGGAAGGCGACGCCTGCACCAACGCCATCGTCTTCTGCAACCGCAAGGTCGACGTGGACGTGGTGGCAAAATCGCTCAAGCAACATGGCTACAACGCCGAGCCGATCCACGGCGACCTGGATCAAAGCCAGCGCACGCGCACGCTGGACGGGTTCCGCGACGGGTCGATCCGCCTGCTGATCGCCTCGGACGTGGCGGCGCGCGGGCTGGACGTGCCCTCGGTCAGCCACGTGTTCAACTTCGACGTGCCCGGCCACCCCGAGGATTACGTCCACCGCATCGGCAGGACCGGCCGCGCGGGGCGTGAAGGCAAGGCCTTTACCATCGTTTCGGGCCGCGACGAAAAGAACTTCGACGCCGTCGAAAAGCTGCTGGAAAAGGAAATCCCGCGCGTGGAACTGCCCGGCCTTCCGGCTTCGGCCCCCGCGCCCGAGCAGGCGGCGCCCGAAGACACGCCGCCCACCCCCGAGAAAAAGCCCACCCGGACGCGCCGCGCACGGTCTGAACCGCGCGCCGCTGACAAGCCCGAACCCGTGGCCGCACCCGAGCAGGCCGAAAAGCCCGCGGCCCCTGCCCCTGCTCCTGCCCCCGCCAAGCGTGGCCGGTCGGATCGCGGTGGACGCGAGCGGGATTCCAACGTGGTGGGCATGGGCGATCACATGCCCGAATTCATCGCGCTTAGCTTTGACGAGCGTCGCGCCAGCTGAAACGCTTCGGGCCATCGGCCCGGCGTAGCTGCATAGGTTTGGAAAGGCCCGGATCCGCAAGGATCCGGGCCTTTTTCTTGTGCCAGTCAGCGGCGCGAAAACACGCATGCGGGTCGCCCTTGCGCAGCTTGCTAAAATGCCGGGGAAACGTCGCAATGGTGCCGTTTTACCGATCCGAAGCCGCCCGCCCGGCAAGGCTTTCTTAATAAATCGGATCAAATCCTAGGGACGACATCCCAATGACTCCAAATCGAAATCGTCGTGCCGTCGTGCGGGTCGCATGCGGAATCAATGTGGTGGTCGAATACGATCGCGGCGCGCAGGTGCCGTGTCGCACGATCGACCTTTCGATGTCAGGCGCGCAAATCCGTTTTCCGGGAAGCCCCCGCATGCGCGATCAGGCGATGGATCGGTTGATCATTCCCGGGGCCGGGTTCTTTGCCATCGCCCCGCGCTGGATCGACGGCGCGCGCGCGGGCGTGCGCTTTACCGGCCCACCACGCGAAACCGACGTGGTAAAGCAACTGCTGGACCATCTTGAAAGCATGCGGCAGGCCCACCAGGCAAAGGAGATTCACCCCACGCAGGCGATCCCCTTTTCGCCGCGGGACAGGCCGCGCGCGTGATGCGCGCCCTGCCCCTGTGGGTTCAGTCGCGCAGGACCGCCATGCTGGATTCGTCCCAACCGATCCAGACCGGGGCCTCGCCCACACTCTGCCCGGTGGCGGCATCCACATAGGCCCGCAGCCGCGCGCCTTGCGCGTCTTCGACCAGCAGATCCAGCGCCATGCGGCTGCCCAGAAAGGTCTTGCCGACGACACGCCCCTGAACCGCATTCGCGCTGTCCGGGCGCGCCGCGTGAAAGCCCAAACGCTCCAGCCGGACCGAGGCGGTGATCGGCGCGCCGGCCTGCGGCACCCCCGCCGGCGCATGGCCACGAAGCGCATGCCCGAACCAGTCCATGACGACGGCGCCGCCGTCGGTGCCCTTCATCTGCCCGCTCAGGAGGTTGGTTTCACCGATGAATTCCGCAACGAAGCGCGAGGCCGGGTGGAAATACAGATCCTCGGGCGTGCCGTCCTGTTCGACCTTGCCGCCGTTCATCACAACGATGCGGTCGGACATGGTCAGCGCCTCTTCCTGGTCGTGGGTGACGAAGAAGAAGGTCTTGTTGGTGCGCCGCTGGATCGATTTCAGCTCTTGCTGGACCTGTCCGCGCAGCTTGGCGTCAAGCGCGCCAAGCGGCTCGTCCAGCAGCAGCAGCGCCGGATCGGGCGCCAACGCCCGTGCCAGCGCGACGCGCTGACGCTGCCCGCCCGAAAGCTGCGCCGGGTAGCGATCGCCGAACGCGCCCAGTTCCAGAAAGGACATGATCTCGTCCTGGCGGCTGGCGATCTCGGCCTTGCCCATGTTCTTGAGTTCCAGCCCGAAGGCGATGTTCTGCCGCACCGTCATGTGCGGGAACAGCGCGTAATCCTGAAACACCATGTTGACGTTGCGCTTTTCCGGCGGGCGCCGGGTCACGTCATCGCCCCGCAGCAGCACACGCCCGGAACTGGGCGCTTCGAACCCGCCCAGGATGCGCAGCGTCGTGGACTTGCCGCAGCCCGACGGGCCAAGAAAGGTGACGAATTCGCCCTGCGCGATATCAAGATCCAGCTCGGACAGCGCGACGGTGTCGCCGAACCGCTTGGTGATCTTGTCGAGGCGAACGAGAGGGTCGGCCATGGCTTAGCTTTCCTTGTTCATGCGGCGGGTGAAACGCTCGGCCCAGACGCCGATGATGGCGGTCAGCACAAGCGCCACGGTCGCGATGGCGTTGATTTCCGGGGACATTCCCGATTTCAGCTTGGCAAAGATCAGCACCGGCAGGGTCGGCTCGTAGCCGCCAAGAAAGAACGACCGGACGAAATCGTCGAAGCTGAGCAAGAGACAGAAGATGCTGGCACCCATGATGGCGGGCACGAGATAGGGAAAGGTGATGCGCAGAAACGTGATCAGCGGATCGGCCCCAAGGTCGCGCGCCGCCTCGATCTGGCTCTTGGGCAGGGTCGACAGGCGCGCCATGACCACCAGCACGACGAAGGGCACGTTATGGACAGCGTGGCTCCAGACGATGGCGCCCATGCCGGTTTCGATGCCCACGAAGCGCGCGTAGATGCGAAAGGCGATGGCCGAGATGATGCCCGGGATCAGCGCCGGCAGGATGGTCATCCCGAAGATCACCGCCCGCCCCCAGAATTTGCGCCCTTCCAGCAGCACGGCGATCCAGGTGCCCACCAGAACGGACACGATGGTGGACAGCACCGCGATGGCGATGGAATAGCCGAAGGCGGTCAGCGTTTCGGTGTCCTGCAATACGCCGGTGTACCAGTCGGTGGTATAGCTGCGGATCGGGAAGCCGATGAACTTGCTGTCCTTGAACCCCATCAGCACCATCAGGATGAGCGGGACAAAGACATAGGCGACAAAGGCCCAGTAGATGCAGGACAGCAGGATGCGGTTGTGCCGGGTCATGCGCTGTCTCCCTTGCGCAGCATGGTCATCAGCCGCTGGAACGTGGCGGTGATCAGCAGCGCGGCCAGGAACATGATGATCGCGAAGGCAGCGCCCGTGGGCCATTGCGTGCCGGCGACGTGAAAGAAGCCCGCGATGGTTTCGGCAAAGACGGTGGTGGACGGCCCACCCAGAAGCACGGGCGTGGCATAAAAGCCGGTCGAGATCAGGAACACCAGCGTGCACCCCGAAGAGATGCCTTCCAGCGTCAGCGGCAGCGTCACCCGGCGAAACCGTGTCCAGGCGCCGGCGCCAAGGTCGGCGGCGGCCTCGTTCAACGATTGGGGCAGTTTTTCAAGGGCGGAATACAGCGGCAGCAGCATGTAAAGCGCCGTCAGGTAGACGATGCCGACCCCCATGGAAAAGCTGGTGTACATGAACGGGATCGGCCGGTCGATCAGCCCCAGCCATTTCAGCGCAAGGTTCACCGCCCCGGTGTTGCCCAGCAGGATCATGATGGCATAGGTGCGCACGATCTCGCCCACCCAGAACGGGATCAGCAGCAGCAGCAGCAGCAGCATGCGGTTCTTGGGGCTGACGTGCCGGGCCAGGAAATAGGCCACCGGATAGGTCAGGATCAGCGTGCAGAAGGTAAAGATCGCGGCAAAGCTGAGCGTGCGGAAGAACGGCTGCCAGAACAGCGGATCCTGAAAGAACTTCAGGTAGTGTTCAAAGGTGAAATGCTGCTCGACGTCCGCCGCCACCGGGTAGGCATCGGTCAGCGACACGCGCAGCATCTGAAGCATCGGCCCAAGGTGCTGGGTCAGCACCCAGAGCACGGGAAAAACCGCCAGCATCAGGAACTGGCGGCGCGGCGACGCGGTCACGGCGCGCATCACCGCCCCGTAGGGCGCCCAGCTGGACAGCTTGCCCCAGAACGTCCGGTCGGGCGCGACGGCGCGGCTGCGGTCAGCGCGCCCGGATGCCTCGATGGTCATGAAGGAAACCCTTTCGAAAGGGGAATTGCAACGCCGCCCGGCACGAGGGGCCGGGCGGACGATCGGCTGGCGAAACGGACTCAGGCGGCCTTGATGGCCTCGACCGCGGGATCGACAAGCGAATACTTCAGCTCGTTCGCCTCGGCGCGGAAGAACTGCAGGTTCTCCAGCTGCTCTTCGGGGAAGGACGTCGATTTGCGCTCAAGCTCGGTCAGGTATTCCGACGCGCCCTTGTAGGTCGAGATGAAGCCCGACGCCTTGGTCATCGATGCGCCAACCTCGGGGCTGGCCAGCAGCGCGTTGAGGAAGGTGTAGGCGTTGTCGGGGTTGGGGCAGTTCTTGGCGATGTTGAACGTGTAGACAAAGCCGTAGGACCCTTCGCGCGGAATGGTCATGCCCAGCGGGAAGCCGTCGTTGATCAGCGCCGCCGCGGGCCCGTTCCACGAATGGCCAAGCGCGATGTCCTGGTTGACCATCATCTGCTGGAATTCCGCGCCGCCGTCGTAGTACTTGCGCACCAGCGGCTTCTTCTCGATAAGGTAGTTCTTCACCTCTTCGACGATGGCGGCGGCCTTTTCGGGGTCGTCCTTGTAGGCGACCATGTTACCGTCATAGCCCATCTTGAGCATGATGATCGACATGATGTCCTGGATGATATAGGCGGTCTGCCCGGCATATTCTTCCGAGAACAGCGTGTCCCAGGTCTGCGCTTCCTCGGCGCTGACCAGCTCGGAGTTGTAGGCAAGGACTTCCATCCCCGACAGGATCGGCGCGCCCCACTTGTTGCCGTTGATGGTGGCCCAGTCGGATTCGCTGAAGGTGGGGTTGATGTTGCCCCAGTTGCTCAGCCGGTCGGTGTCGAGCGGCGCCAGAAGATCGCTGTCGATGAACTGCAGGAAGCGGTGGCCGGCGACTGTCATGATGTCGACCGAGGGGTTGGGCGCTTCGGCGGCGAGCAGGCTGAACTGCTTGCCCTGGTCGTCGACCAGGCGGATGTTCACCTTGATGCCGGTTTCGGATTCGAACTGTTCCCGGAAGGCGTCGGGGACGAAGTCGTTGTAGGTCCAGATGTTGACCTCGCCGCCCGATTGCGCGTGCGCGCGCCGCAGATAGGCCGGCGATGCCAGCAGCGCGCCGCCGGCGGCGGCGGTCGTCAAGAGCTTGCGGCGGTTCAAGATAAGCTTGGTCATGTGCGTTTCCCTGTCGGTTGCGTCCGTATCGTTATGGATCACGACGCCGGTTGCGGCGTCTTCTGCAGAAGGCCGGTACGGGCGGCCTGTTGCAGGTCATGCAGGCTGTAGGCGCCAAGGTTCAGCGCGTTCAGGATCTGGTTCTCGGCGGCGAAATCGCGTGCGTACATGGCGCCAAAGATCGCCGTGCCCGCTTCGTGCAGCGTTGCGGGCCGGCCCGCAAGCCGGCCCAGGACCGACGTGGGCACCAGCCCATAGGGCACGTCTTCGGTGACATAGCGGCTGTCGGCGGTGGCCGGGCCGGTGCCGCCATTTCCCTGCGCGTGCATCTGCTGGTTCATCTCGCTGATGCTGGCGACGGGCACGTGAAAGCTGGCCGAGAAGTGTTCGAAGATGGTCTTGGTCTGCAGCCCCAGCGCCTCGGCGATGGCAAGGCGTTCGCGGTCCAGCGCTTCCAGCAGCGCACCCACCTTGGGGGTGACGTTCTGGCCCTGGCTCCAGCTTTCGCCGCGTTCCATCCGGGTGATGTTGCCAAGCGCGATGCCCAGGTGATTCTGCGGGTTGAGATTGCTGAGCGTGATCGCCAGCAGCCCGTCGCGCGGCACGAAGACATCGCCGAACAGCTGGGTGCAGACCGCGCGGGCACAATCGGACCGGGTGTCGGGCACGGTGCACAGATCGACCTTCTTGCGCACGGTGTTGACCGCGACGGTGGCGCCATCGCCCCGCCGCCCGGTGACCGCGGTGGTCCCCCAGGCGGTGATCGGCGCCGTCACGCCGCGCGCCTGCAAAAGCTGCGCAAGGTAGACCGCGCCGAAACTGGCGTGGCTGCTGATGATGACGTGCTGCCCGTCGCGGATATGCGGGGCAAGCGCGTCGAACACCGCCTTGTGCCCATAGCCCGGCAGCGCGATCAGGATCGCGTCATTGTCATCGCACAGCTGCTGCGCGGACGTGGCGATGCGCGGCGTCAGGGTGGTATCGATCGCGCCGGTGGCGGTCAGCGGGGCATCGGCCAGCGCCCGGGTCGAGCCGCCCGAGGGCGACCACAGCATCGGGTCATGCCCGTTCACATGCAGCAATGCCGCCGAGCCAAAGGCGATGGACCCGGCGCCCGCGATACCGACGCGGCTCATGCGCTGACCTCTTCGCGAACGGGATCGCCCAGCACATGCATCAGCCGGTTCGCCCAGCCGAACAGCGCGGTGGACAGGATCAAATCAAGGATCTCTTCTTCCGTCAGGCCGGCGTCCTTCAGGGTCGCCATGTCCTCGGGGGTGGCGGCGACGGGCGCTTCGGACAGCTTGCGCGCAAAGTCGAAAATCGCCCGGTTGCGCGGGGACAGATCGGCCTTTTCGCCCTTGGTGAACAGCTCGTCGGTGACGGCGGTGTCCTTTTCCAGCTTGGCGTGGCGGTCGGCGTGCACGGCGGCGCAGTAGATGCAGCGGTTCACCATGCTGGCGCCGATGGCGCCCAGTTCGCGTTCCGCCCGGCTCATGCCGCCGGCGTCGTACATGATGGCGTTGAACAGCGGCGAGCGCACCTTGAGGCTTTCCACATCATGCGCCAGCGTCAGCACGTAATCGGACACCTTGGTGTTGGACGGGGTCACCGACAGCGCCGAAAGTTGCTCGGGCGTGGCGGTGGCAAGGTTCACCGGCGTCACGCGCGGCTGCCACGTGGGCACCGAGCGGGTGAACTTGTGGACGACGCGGCTCATGCGGCGGCCCCTTTCATCAGTTTCAGCCCCGCGACCACGCGCAGCTGATAGGCGGTAAAAGCGACCAGCTCGCACAGGCGCACGATGTCGGCGTCGCCCAGGCCGGCGGCCTGCAGATCTGAAATGTCGCTTGCGGCAATGTCGCGCGTGGCGTTCGCGGCCTTGTCGGCGAAGGCGACGATATGGGCAAGGCCCTGCGCCTCGCCGGTTTGCGCCGGATCGCCAAGCGCGGCCATGTCGCCCGCGCGCGCAAGGTAGCGCGCCGCAAGTTCGGGCACGCCGCCGGCCTGCGCGATGCGCGCGGCAAGCGCGGCGCGCAGATCGTGGCTGAAGGCGCCGGTGTAAAGCGGCGCGATCACCGCGTCTTCGGCATCTTGCGTGGCCTGCATGATGTTGGCGCGGGTCTGCGCGGCATCCGCGACGGGGCCGGATTGGATCCCGGCGGCATCAAGGGCGGTGGTCTCAAAGAGGCTCATGCGACCTTCTCCTTGGTTTGCGGCAGGTCCGATGCTGTCCATTCACTGCCGTCAAGTTCGGGCTGTTCATAGTCAAGCATCGCCTGCCAATGCGTTGAAAGGTCTTCGCGATACAGCGTGGACGCCATCGCCCGCGCCAGCCAGGCCGCGCCCTCGGACACGCCCGGAATATCGCCCGACACCTTGCCGAGGGATGCCGAAGATCCGTAGTTGAAGCAATAGACATGGCGCAGCCAAGGCACCGCGCCGGGCGTCTTTTCGCGAAAGGTGAAGTCGGGATTGAGATAGGGGAAATTCCCCAGATCGCGGCTTTGTTCGCCTTCGGGCGGGGTGTAGACATCGCGCCACAGCAGGATGTCGCCCGCGACCTCGCCGAATTCGGTGCGCGCCATGGGGTCGATCACGAAGCCGGTGCCAAGGATCAGGAAATCGCAGACATGGCTGGTGCCGTCGGCGAAATGGATCCGGATTTCATCCCCCAGATCCTCGACCCGGGTGGTGGCCTTGCCGAAATGGAAATGGGCGTTGGCGTGGCGGCTGACCCGCAAGGTGGACCCGTGCGGCGCCGGCGTCTGCGTGGCAAAGCTGTATTGCATGAACCGCCAGCGCCATTCGTCGGGCAGGTCGGCGAACCCGGCGGTAAAGCCGAAGGACCCGATGCCCATCATCTTGTTTACCGTCGGCATGGACTCGCGGCGGATCAGGTGGCGCACCTCTGCGGCGCCATGTTCCAGCGCCTCGGCGGCGTTGTCCACGGCCGAAGCGCCCACCCCGATCACCGCCACGCGCTTGCCGCGCAGGGCGTCGAAATCGATGTCGTCGGCGCTATGCGCCCAGTATCTTTGATCCAGCCCGTCGACAAAGCCCGGAATGTTCGGCCCGCCGGTGCCGTCGCGGCCTGTGGCGAACACCAGCTTGCGGCACAGGATCCGTTCGCCATTGCCAAGCGTCAGCTGCAGCAGATCGCCCTGCGGTTCGACCTTTTCCACCGACATGTTGTTTTCCACGGGCACGCCCACGGCGCGGCGATACCAGCGCAGGTATTCCATCCATTGCGGGCGGGGGATCTTGTCCAGCGCGTCCCACGCCCCGGCGCCGAACTGGGCGCGGAACCACGCCTGGAAGGTCAGCGCGCCATGCCCGGCCGCCGGCCCGGTCAGCACCTTCGGAGAGCGCAGCGTCTGCATGCGTGCATAATTCAGCCACGGCCCTTCGAAGCCCTCGGGATTGCGATCCAGCACGCGGATGTTGCGGATGCCCCCCGTGGTCAGGTTCATCCAGGCGACCATGCCGCACATGCCGCCGCCGATGATCACCACATCCGTGACCCCGTCCTGCGGCGGGACCCAGGATTTGCCCGGGTGGCCCAGAAAGGCAAGATCCTCGGCCAGGCGCGCCTCGAGGGCGTCAATGCCCTTTCCGTCGATCGAATATGTGTCGTTCGTCTGCATACGACTCTTTCTACAGCAAAATCGGGGGACGGTTCAGCATCAAACTTGGGCATTTGCCCAACGGGGATGCAGATCGTCTATGTGATAGGCATGTGTATGGCGCCGCCCCGCGCCCTGCGCGTCATGGTTGCGCAGGTGCGGGTGATCCGCGGGCAGGTCGGGGTGCTCATGCGTTCTTTCGATCGGATCGACCGCGGGCCAGGCGCGGGTGGCGACCAGAACCGTCAGCGCCGAAAGCCCCGCAAGCATCAGCAAGGCATGTTCAAGCCCGTAGGCCGCCGCCAGCGCCCCGGCCAGCGGGTAGGCCACCAGCCATCCCGCATGGCTCAGCGAGAACTGCGCCGCGAAGACCGCCGCGCGGTTGTCGGGGCCGGCGGACTTGGCGATCACAAGGCCGCCCGGGGTCAGCGCCATGGACGAGGTCAGCCCGAATCCCGCCCAGACCGCCAGCAGCCCGACCAGCGGCAGCTGCGGCATCAGGGCGAACAGCGCCCCCAGCGCGGCAAAGCCGCAGGTGCCCAGGATCATCGCCCGCCGTTCGGGGATGCGGCGCAAAAGGCGCGGCACGAACACCGCCCCCAGCGCCGCGCCGGCGCCGTAGCCCGCCATCAGCACCGGGTACAGCCCGTCCGCGTCGCCCAGGCGCACGCCCGCATAGACCACCGTGTTCACCAGTACCCAGGCCATGCACAGCGACAGCGCCAGCGTCAGCAGGAACAGCCCCCTAAGCCTGGGGGTGCGGCCATAGATGACCATGCCCTGCAGCGCCCGCTGCAGGAACGGCCCCTTGCGGGCAAGCGTGCCGCGCGCCGGAAAGCGCGTGGCCAGCAGAAAGGCGACGGACCCGGCAAAGGCCAGCGCCGCGCACAGGAACAGCGCGTGCGGGTCCACCAGTTTCAGCACCAGCGCTGCGATGACGGGGCTAAGCACCGATTCCAGCGTGTAGGCGATGCGCGACCAGGCAAGCGCACGGGTGTATTGGGATTCCTCGGGCAGAACGTCGGGGATCACCGACTGGAACAGCGGCGTGAACCCCGATGCCAGCACGAAAAACGCAAAGGCCAGCGCGGCGATCTGCCAGGGCGCCGTGGCAAAGACCATGGGCACCAGCAGCGCCATGCGCCCCGCGTCCAGCCCCGCCATCGCCACCTTGCGCGGCACCCGCGCCAGCACCGCTTCGGACAGGGGCGCGAAACCCACATAGGCCACCATCTTCAAGGCCAGCAGCAGGCCCAGCACCTGCCCGCCCGCCTCGGGGCCGCCGACGCGCCAGGCGGCCAGCGACAGGGCGACGGTCAGCAACCCCACCCCGACAAGCGAACATATCTGGGCGGCGAACAGCGTGCGAAAGGCGGGCACGGACAGCGGGCTTGTCACGAAACGAGGCTCTTTTCCTGGGTGTCAAAGACGAACCGGGCCGTCGCCCGATCGACGGTGTAGTCTGAGCGGTAGTCTGCCGCCTGATGGGCCAGCTTGTCCACCGCCGCAACCACGAATTCCACCTTGCCCTCGCTCATCAGGGCGGAAAGGTTCAGCCGGACCCAGCCGGGCTTGGCCACCTCTTCGCCCGCATCAAGCCGCGCGAACATCTCGTCCGAGGCAGGCTTTTCCAGCCCCAACAGGCGGTGCGCGTAGGACCCGGCGCAGGCGCAGCCGCCGCGCGCCTGGATACCGTGAACATCGCTCAGCAGGCGGGTGAAGAACTGGTGGTGCACCAGATCGCCCTGCCCGTCCCGCACGCGAAAGGAAAAGATCGGCAGCGCATCGGCCCGGTGAATGCCCAGCATCTCGATATGCGGATTGCGCCGCCATACCGCATCGGCGCGGGCGCGCAGATCGCGCTGGCGGGCATCAAGCCAGTCCTGCCCCAGCGCTTCCTTGACCAGCATCGCAAGGCAGGCGCGGATGTCACCGATGACGTTGGGGGTTCCGCCTTCCTCGCGGTCGGCCAGCGCCTGCGAATAGCGGTGCCCCCAGGGCGACACGAAGCTGACCGTGCCGCCGCCCGGCAGCGTCGGCGTGGCGCGGCGCGCGATGGAATCGCGCAGAATCATCAGCCCCGACGCCCCCGGCCCGCCCGGAAACTTGTGCGGAGACAGGACGATCGCGTCCTTTTCGGCGTCGGTTCCCTGCATCATCCGCATCTCCGTGTACGGCCCCGCGCAGCCGTAATCCCAGATCGCCAGCGCGCCGTGGCGCCGCAGCAGCCGGGTCACGGCGTCGGTGTCGGTGCGGATACCGGTGACATTGGACGCGGCGCCAAAGGCGCCCACGACGATATCGGCCCCCGCAGAGGCGATGAGCCGCGATTCAAGATCGGCCATGTCGGGGCCACCTTGCGCGGATTCGGCGATCTCGATCACCTCGGCGCCGGATTCGCGCCAGGGCAGCAGGTTGGAATGGTGCTCGTAGGGGCCGACAAGCACCACCGCCCGCCCGCCGCGCGCCACGGTGCCCGAAAGATCCAGCAGCGAGGCGATGCGGTTCAGGCCGGCGGTAGACCCGGACCCGGCAAAGACCACGCTGAAACCGTCGCCGGCGCCGGTCATGCGGGCGATCTCGGCCCGGGCGGCTTCGCGCAGGCGGGTCATGAAGGCACCGCAATAGGATGCCTGCGTGTGGCTGTTGGCGTAATAGGGCAGCACGTCGTCGCGGATGAAATCTTCGATCTGCGCCAGCGCGCGCCCCGAGGCGACGTAATCGGCATAGACCAGCGGGCGCGCACCATAGGGCCCTTCTATCATCGCGCGATCTCCGATCAGACCGGCGCGCAGCCAGTCGGCAAGATCGGGGCGCGCGAGGCTGCGGGCAAAATCATTCAGGGGCGCCATGCTTGGTCCGTTTTCCGTCTGCAGGATGGTTTTCCCGATGATGTCACGCCGGCGGCAATAAACTTCACCCATTTTCACCTTCCAAGCGGCAATATTCTATCATATGACCCACGCATGAGTGCAAAAATAGATCATATCGACAAGTTGATCCTGGTTGAACTGCAACGCGACGCATCTCTGTCGCAGCGCGCCCTGTCCGAACGCGTGGGCCTGTCGCAGAACGCCTGCTGGCGGCGCCTGCGCGCGCTGGATGCCGCCGGGGTCATCCGCAACCACACGGTGGTGCTGGACCGCGCGCAGCTGGGCGCGGGGCTGGTGGTGTTCGTGATGATCCGCACGCGGCATCATTCAGCGGACTGGCTCAAGCGGTTCCGCAGCCATGTGTCGACCATTCCCGATGTCATTGATTTCTTCCGCATCGGGGGCGATTACGACTACCTGCTCAAGATCATCACCCATGACATGAACAGCTACGACGAGGTGTACAAACGCCTGATCGACCAGGTCGAGCTGGAAACCGTGACCTCGTATTTCGCCATGGAAGCCATCGAGGAACAGCGGCCCATCCCTTTTTGATCCTGCGCAACCAACTGGTTCGAAACAGCTTTCCGGCATGATGTGAAAAACATTCACATCACCCCTTGCAAGACGGGCGCACAATCCCGATCTGATGTAATGTGAAAGACATTCACATCCCGCAAAACGAGAGACAAAAGGACCAACGCCCATGACCGCCGCCACACAGGACTACGCTTCGCAAGCTGCGAACCCCGGCTGGCTGAAGCGCTCGGAAGCCTGGCTGGATCAACGTGGAAAGTTCGCGTGGATCGTCGCCATGGTTCTCGGCTTCATCCTCTTCTGGCCGATCGGCCTGTTCATCCTTGGATACATGATCTGGAGCAATCGCATGTTCGGACCCGCCTGCCGCAAGGCCCGCCAATCGCAACGCCACGCCGCCCGCTACACCCAGGGCTTCAGCGTGATGCGCTCGTCAGGGAACGCCGCGTTCGATGCCTACAAGGAAGACACGCTGCGCCGGCTTGAAGACGAGCAGAAAAGCTTTGAGGAATTCCTGCAGCGTCTGCGCGACGCCCGCGACAAGGCCGAATTCGACCAGTTCATGGACGACCGCGCCGGCAAGGGTCGCGCCGTCAGCGAAAACGCCCCGCAAGACGCCTGATCCATCGCCGCGCATGGCCCCGACGCCCGGGGCCATGCCATCCCCCTTCCCCGGTTCCAGAGAGACACATGCATTCCGCCAGCCCCCATTCCCATCTGCCCGATCCGGTGACCCAGGCCGGATTCTACGAAAGCGTCGCGATCAAGCGCGGGCTTGCCTGGGTGATCGATTCCATCATCGTCGCGCTGCTGGTTTTCGTGGCGCTGATCTTTACCGCCTTCCTTGGCGCCTTCGTCTTCTTCGCGCTGTGGATGGCCATCAGCTTTGCTTACCGGGTCGTCACGCTGACCAGCGGATCGGCCACCTGGGGCATGCGCGTGATGGCAATCGAATTCCGCGACTGGCGCGGCCAAAGGTTCGAACTGCCGCAGGCGATCCTGCACACGCTTGGCTACACGGTGTCCGTGTCGGTCGCGCCGCTGCAACTGATTTCCGTGGTCTGCATGTTCGTGACCGAACGCGGCCAGGGCCTGACGGACCTGATGCTGGGCTCTGTGGCACTGAACCGGCGGGGGTGATCCGCCGCGCGCGCACAAAGCGCCGTGAGCGGGGCGCGCGGGGGTTGAAAATCCTGCGCCCTGCGCTTTCTTTGGCAAACAGGCGCAACGATGCCGACCTCGTCATCCCACTGTTTCCGGGGGGCTTGGCGGCCCGGCGAATCGTTGCTACCGTCAAAGACCGAACGTGATACAGGACACCCATGCGCCATTCGCTGCCGCTCGCGCCGCAATTCTATGTGACGGCCCCGCAGCCCTGTCCGTACCTGGCCGGTCGGATGGAACGCAAACTGTTTACCGCGCTTCAGGGCGACACCGCCGAAAAGCTGAACGACAGCCTGTCGAAACAGGGCTTCCGGCGCTCGCAGAACGTGCTTTACCGCCCGTCCTGTTCCGATTGCAACGCCTGCCTGTCGGCGCGCATCGACGTGCGCCGCTTTGCACCATCGAAAAGCCAGCGGCGGGCCTTGCGGCGCAATGACAACCTTGTGCGCCACGCGTCCAGCCCCTGGGCGACCGAGGATCAGTTTTCCCTGTTCCGCCGCTACCTTGATGCCCGTCACGCCGATGGCGGCATGGCCGACATGGACATCTTCGAATTCGCCGCCATGGTCGAGGAAACGCCGATCCGCAGCCGCGTGGTGGAATACACCGACGGCAAGGGCGGCCCGCTCAAGGCGGTGTGCCTGACTGACGTTCTGGATGACGGGGTGTCGATGGTCTATTCCTTCTACGAACCCGAATTGCAGAAGAAAAGCCTTGGCACGTGGATGATCCTTGACCACGTGGAAATCGCGCGCGAGGCGGGGCTGCCCTATGTCTATCTGGGCTACTGGGTGCCGGGGTCGTCCAAGATGGGCTACAAGGCGCAGTTCAGCGCATTGGAAGTGTACCGCCGCGGCCGCTGGGAACAGATGCACGATAGCGCCGATTACGAAAGCGAACGCCACCCGCTTTCCACCGACCCGATTGCCGAACAGGTCGCCAACATCTCGCTTCCCGACAGCCGAAGCTGACGCGGCGCGCGCCCCGCAGGGGCCGCGCCGTTTCGCGTGTCAGCGCGCCAGCGAGGCGATGATTTCAGTCGACAGCTTGGAAATCGCGGCGCCCGTGGCTGCCGCGATGGCGCTGGGGCTGTCGCCCGCCATTGGTTGGACGATGCTGAAGGGCACGATGCGTTCGCGCACGATCCGGTCATAGGACGAAATCGCGTACTGGCCCGTCAGGCTTAGCGTACCGTCCGCCCGCGCCACCAGCTGCGCCACGGTCACCGACACCGCTGCCTGCGCGTCTTCTTCCAGCGGCCAGGGTTCGGGCGCGACCGTCGCCGAGGACCCGGCCCCGATGCGTTCGGCAATGGCCAGCGTCACCGCGCGCGCCGGATCGTCGGCCCACAGCGCGTTCGGGATGGGGGAAAGCCCGCCATCCGCCGATTCCACCAGGATTTCAGATGATTCCGCGTAGGCCGGCAGCGATACCTCGCGCACCTCAAGCGAGGCAACCTGCACCCGCGCGGTGCCAGCGACGCCGGGAGGGTCGATCAGGTAGCGCTGGTCGGTTCCGCAAGCCGCAAGGACCAGCACAAGGGGGATATAACGAAACATGGGCATCACCGTCCAAAAAGCAGAGAGTTGGGGTTGCGCTCGATCTGGCGGGCGAGCTTGGTCAGCGCCTCGGCCGCTTCGCGCACCTCGCGCAGGGCCGACACGGTTTCGCGGTTGAACTCGGAATTGGGCGTGTAGCCCCCGATGGTGGTTTCCGCCTGCCCCACCAGCGATCCGATGCGCTGGGACAGGGCCGGAAGCGTGCGCGCCGCCTCTTCGATGGCCGCCGCCGCGTCGCGCGCCGAAGCCAGCGTCGCGTTGGTGTTTTCAACCACGCCGCCCTGGCGCAGTTCCGCCAGCGCGCCCTGCGCTTCGTCCAGCGCGCGGGTCAAGGCGCCGGGCAAGGCGCGGGTGTCTTCGCTGTCGATCAGGCGGTCGGCGCTGTCCAGCAGATCGGTGGCCTGCGACACGAAGACGTCAAGCGGCAGGCTGTTCGCCTTTTGCACCAGCGCGCGCGCCTCGGCCACCAGCGCGGGGATCTCGGCGGTAGCGCCGTCAAGCTCGCCGGCCATGGCGTTCAGGGTGTCGGCGGCGCTTGCCGCGCTGTCCAGCGCACGGGTCAGCGTGCCCACCAGACCGGCGGTGCGCAGCTCCCCGGCACCGCCGCCCCGCTCGCCCACGGTGGCGCCCAGCTCGCCCCGCAGGGTCTGGAAACCGTCGCTTGCGATCAGGTCGCGCGCATCCGTAATCAACCCGTTGACCGACCCGGGCACCTGCTGCAGATCGTCGTTGCCCACAAGGCGCTCGATCGATCCGAGCGTCGCGGTGATCTGTTCGATCATCTCTTCGATGGGCAGGTTGTCGACACGCGTCAGCAGACCCTGCGCCGTGGTGGTCAGATCGGCGATGTTGGATTCGACCGACGGGATGACCGGGTCTTCGGCATCGAATTCCACCGCGTCGGGGTTGGTGCCGGGCAGTTCGATCAGCTCGATCATCAACCCGGTGCTGAACAGCCCTTCGGAGGCAAGCCGGGCGCGCAAGCCGTCACGCACCTCGCTTTCCAGAAAGCCCAGCGTTTCCTCGGGCGGGGTGTCGGATTCCAGCCCGAAGGCGCGCGGGTCGATCGAAATCGACGCACGCAGCTTGACCTCTTGCTCGCCGTTCACATCGTCGATGAAGGCGCCAAGCGCCTGCACCTGCCCGACCCGCAGGCCGCTGTAGGTGACGGGCGAGCCGACGGTCAGCCCGCTTACCGACTGGTCAAAGGCGATGGTCAGCGTGACCGCGTTGTCGGTCAGGTCCGAATAGACGCTGTCGCGCGCCGCCTCTGAATCGTCGAACAGGTCGAACACGTAGCGCGATGGCACAGGTTCGCCCCCCGAAAAGACGGTGCCAAAGGCCACGCCGCCCCGGATCAGCGTCGACAGGCTTTCGACCGAGAAATTGAAACCAGCAGCGCCAAAGCTGATGTTGAACCCCGAGGTATCCCAGAACCGCGTCGCCGTGGTCAGCCGCTTGTCATAGGGCGCATCGATGAAGGCATCGGCGATCACGCCGGTGCCGCTGTCGATCAGGCGCGGCGTTTCGATCCGCCCCACCTCGATGCCCTGGTGAAAGATCGGCGCGCCAGCGGACAGCTGCGTGCCGCTGCGGGCGCGCAGCACGATGCGCGTGCCCTTCATGCCGGGCTTGACCAGCGGCGCGGTGTCCAGCCCCTCGAAGATGGTGGTTTCGATGGCCCCTTCCGTCGCCTCGCCGTCCTGCGGCATGAAGCCCGCCTCGATATAGACCCCCGACAGCACCGTCGACAGCCCCGAGATGCCCGAGGCGCTGACCTCGGGGCGCACGACCCAGAACTGGGCGTCGCTCGTCAGGCTTTCGGCGACCACATCATCGACCGATGCGGTCACAACCACCGAACTGAGATCCGCCGAGAATTCCACGCTTTCCACAAGGCCCACGGTCACGTCGCGGTAGCGGATGGTGGTTTCCTCGGGGACGACGCCGGCGGCGTTTTCGAAGCGGATCTCGATTTCGGTGCCCCGGTCGCTGTAGCTTTGCCAGGCCACGCCAAGCGTCACCGCAAGCGCCCCGATGGGCACAAGCCAGGCCAGCGACAGGTTGCGCCAGACAGACCGCTTGGGCCCTTCGATCTTCATTTGGGCCGGTTGTGGTTCAGCCATGGTCGTAATCTTCCCCGTCGGCATTCCAGATCAGCCGCGCATCGAAGCTCTCGGCGGAAATCATCGTGAATGCAACCGACAAGGCGAAACTGACTGCCGCAATGCCGGGATTTATGGAAGCCGCGAAGTCGAGCTGTACCAGCGACGACAGGATCGCGACGACGAAAACATCGATCATCGACCAGCGGCCGATGAATTCCACCACTTCGTAAAGCTTGTGGCGGGCGTGGGCCGACATCCGCACCTTGCGCTGCACGGTGAGCGCAAGAAAGATGATGGCGGCGAACTTGGCGCAGGGAATGATGATCGAGGCGACGAACACGATCGCCGCGATGCCATAGGATCCGTGGTGGACCAGGTCGACCACCCCGCCGTAGATCGTGCTTTCCGTGGTCTGCCCCAGCATCGACGTGCGCAGCATCGGAAAGACATTGGCGGGGATGTAGACGACCAGCCCGGCGAAAAGCCAGGCCCACACCCTTTGCAGGCTGCGCAGGTCGGGCGGTGTCACCACGGCGCCGCAGCGGTCGCAGATCGCGACATCGGGGCGGTGCACGCGCCCGCATTGCACGCAGCCCACCAACCCCGCCGCATGCGCGGTCAGGACTTGCGGCGCGCGTCCAGCGTTTTCCATACGGTCAGCCTGCTCATGAAGTTGTCTTTGAGGACGGTGACGATCACCAACCCGACGAAGGCCCAGAAGGCCGGCCCGATGCTTAGGTGGGCAAGCCCCGCCACCTTGACCAGCGCCACGGCGACGCCCACGATGAACACCTCGGCCATGGCCCAGGGGCGCAGCGCCTCGGCCATGCGAAAGGCGCTGGCGGCGTGGGGCCAGGGCCGCTGCCCAAAGGCCATGGGCGCCAGCGTGTAGATGATGGCGCCGAACCGCGTCAGCGGCAGGATCACCACCAGCGCGGCCATCGCCACGGTCAGCGGCGCGGTAAGCCCGGTGGAAAAGGCCCGGATCGTGTCCAGCAGCGAAGCGCGATGAAACCGCCCCGCCACCTCGAGTTCGAGAAACGGAAAGAAGATCGCCGCCACCATCAGGATGATCGCCGACAGCGCCAGCATGATGATCCGGGTCATCGCGGTCCGGCGCGGCGCCTCAAGCACCGCGTGGCAGCGCACGCAGGTCGCCGTTTCCCCGGGCGCGATGTCGCGCTCGTGGTGCAGGGCATCGCAGGAAGGACAGGCGATCAGCGTCTGAAGATCAAGACGCTGCGCTGCGGAATCATCGGTCATGACGCGCAATCTAGCGCGGGGGGTGGTCAAAGGCAAAAACCGCTGCATCGCGGCATGGCTGCACCCCCCGCCCTGTTGCCGACTTAGCTCAGGCGGCTGACCACCACCGTCACCTCGGGCTTCTTGCCGATCTCGTTCTGCGAGCTGTTGCGCACGATGCGCCGCAGCCCTTCCTCGATCTTGTCGTCATCGGTCAGGGTCTTGGCGTTGGCGCGGCCCATGAACTGGGCCAGATCCTCTTCCAGGACCTCGACCAGGGACGCGTTGCTGCGCCCGGTTTCGGGCAGGCCCATCAGCTCGCACCAGGGCTCGCCAAGCGGCTCGTCGTCCTCGTCAAGGATCACCGTCACCAGCACATGCCCGTTCAGCGCCATGCGGATGCGGTCGCGCACGATGCCGTCCATCGCGCCGATCTGCACCGATCCGTCCAGATAGGTGCGCCCCGCGTCGACCCATTCGGCCACCGTGGGGGTGTTGCCCGAAAGGTCGATCATCATGCCGTTGACCGCCAGAACCCCGGCGCGCCCCTTGGCCTTGGCCAGCTTGACATGTTCGCGCAGGTGGCGGTGTTCGCCGTGCATCGGGATGACCATCTGCGGCGAGACGATGTCGTGCAGCCGTTCCAGGTCGGGGCGGTTGGCGTGGCCCGACACGTGGTAAAGCCCGTTGCTTTCGTCCACCACGTCGACGCCCTTTTCCGAGAAGTTGTTCATGATCTGGATCACGCCCTTCTCGTTTCCCGGGATGGTCTTGGACGAGAACAGGAACATGTCCCCTTCCCTCAGCTCGATGCCGTTGTACTTGCCCCGCGACAGCTGCGCGCTGGCGGCGCGGCGTTCACCCTGGCTGCCGGTCACGATCAGCATCAGGTTCTCGCGCGGGATCTGGTTGGCATCCTCGATCGGCACGACGGTGGGGAAATCGGTCAGCACGCCGGTGGCAATCGCCGCCTCGACCATGCGGCGCATGGCGCGGCCCAGCAGGCAGATGGACCGTCCGGCGCGCTGCCCTGCCTCGGCCAGCGTCTTGACCCGCGCCACGTTGGACGCGAAGGTGGTCGCCACGATCAGCTGCGGCGCGCTTGCGACCAGTTCGGTGATGTTGCCCCCCAGTTCGGATTCCGACCGGCCCGGGTTGGGCGAAAACACGTTGGTGGAATCGCAGATCAGCGCCTTGACCCCATTGGCCGACACCTCGGCGAACAGGTCGGGGTCGAACGCTTCGCCCACCATCGGGTTGGCATCCAGCTTGAAATCGCCCGAATGGATCAACCGGCCCTGCGGCGTGTCGATCACCAGAGCCGAGCTTTCCGGGATGGAATGCGAAATCGGCAGGAAGCCAACGGTGAACGGGCCGGCCTTGACGGTCTCGGGCCATGCCGAGCAGGTCTTGACCGTGTCTTCGCCAAGGCCATATTCGGCCAGCTTCTGACGCGCCAGATTGGCGGTGAAGGCCCGGGCGTGAATGCGCACCCCAAGCCGTTCGAAGCAATGGCCGACGGCGCCGATGTGGTCCTCGTGCGCGTGGGTGATGAACACCGCCTCGATCCGGTCGCGGTTCTTTTCCAGCCACGCGATGTCCGCGAAGATGATGTCGACGCCCGGTGTCGTGTCCATGTCGGGAAAGGCCACGCCAAGGTCGACGACGATCAGCCGTTCCTTGCCCGGCTCGCCGTAACCATAGACGTAACAGTTCATGCCGATCTCGCCGGCGCCCCCAAGGGGGAGATAAATTATGCGATCTGTCATGAGGCCTCCTGCCTCTTGTTATATGCGTGGATGACGGTCAGACCATGCATCGTGAGCTCATCCACCCACTCGTCGAAGAGGTCCTCGGACTGCTGGAAAAGAGGTGCCAGCCCACCTGTCGAAATGACCTTCATCGGGCGATCCCGTTCGGCCTTGATACGGTTGCAGATTTCACGAACGAGGCCGATGTAGCCCCAGAAGATGCCCGACTGCATGCAGGCAACGGTGTTGGTGCCCACAACGCTTTGCGGGCGGGAAATGTCAACATGCGGCAAAGCGGCGGCGGCAAGATGCAGCGCCTCCAGGCTCAGGTTCACGCCGGGCGCGATCACGCCGCCGACATAGGCCCCGTCCCGTGCCACCACATCGAAGGTGGTCGCAGTGCCGAAATCGACGACGATCAGATCGCCCCCGTACAGATCGTACCCCGCGACGGTGTTTACAAGACGGTCCGGCCCCACGGCGGTGCCGGTATCGACGCGCACGGCCACCGGAAGCCGGCAGTCGGGTCTTCCTACCACATAGGGCCGCGTATTGAAAAAGCGATCCGCAAGGACGCGCAGGTTGAACACGACGCGCGGCACGGTGGATGAAATGATCATCTCGGTGATCTGCGCTTCGATCTTCTGGAACTGCATCAGCGACGACAGCCAGACGTAATACTGGTCCGCCGTGCGCTGGTGTTCGGTCGAGGTGCGCCACGTGGCCACGAATTTCACGCCGTCCCAGATCGAGAAAACCGTGTTGGTGTTGCCGCAATCGATGGCCAGAAGCATCGCCCTCTCCTCCTCAGAAGAACACGTCC
>CAXICP010000011.1:0-22512 GCA_964022595.1 uncultured Salipiger sp. | reverse complement strand
TCGCACCAACAAGGCGGGTTGGGATTTCGAGAGGCGCGCAGCAGCGGCGTCAAATCCAGCCCATACGCCGACACGACACGCCCGTCGCGGCGCAGGGGAAACCGCTTGCCCGTGGCGCTGTCGCGCCGCTCGACCAGCCCGGCCTGCACAAGCCGTTCGATGCAACGGCGCAGGTTGCGATCGGACATGCCGTTGGCCCGGTCGCAGATCGTGCTGTTCGATGCGTAGACGATCAGCATCATGTCGGGGCGCAGGGGCCGATCCTTGCCGCTTTGCGGATCGCGGCAGGGCAGGAAGCTTAGCAAGGCGTCCAGCACCTGCACATCCCCCGGAGAAAGCCCCAGCGACGCCCGCGCCTTGCGCAAGGCATGCAGAAGCTCTCGGCGCAGGATCGGTTGGAACCCTGCGACATTGCTTTGGACACAGCCCTGCTGTGCCCCGGCACCCTGTGCCGCGGTCATGGTGTGTTTCATGCCTGTTCAGACGGCAAAATCTACCCGGTCACCGCAAACGATGTTGAAACCGATTCGAATGTAGGGTATCCAACTGATAGCGACAAAAGTGGAAGCCCTTCGGAGACACCGTTTCCGGGGGGTTTCTTTTTGCTGTGACGTCTGCCTCCTTTTTTACTGCCCGATGGTCGGGTCGTTGCCCGTTTCAGACGTCACAAACACTGTACCGTGGTACAGTGCTTGTGACGCGGTTCATCGAAAGCAAAGCGATAACAATCATTTGCCGCTTTCGAATTCGGTTTTCCACTGGCGGTACAGATCTTCGCTTCGCTCTGCCACCCAGTCGAGAAATTGCGTGTCTTCACTTGCGCCGACCTTCATCGCGACCTGCTTTCCGCGCCGAGTGACCTCGACCCGCCCGTCGGCGACGCGGCGCGTTCCCGTCGGCTTGACGGATCCCTGGCCGGCTCGCGACAGGCGCGCCAGCGCGCGCGCGAACCTGTCGGGGCTTGCGGCGATGTCCTCGATGTCCTTGATGGCGGTCTGCACGCGCCGCTTGTCGATCCCGCGCGTGACCTGGGCCAGCGACAGCCACTGCCGGCGCCCGACACCATGCGCCGGGCCGATCGCGGTGATCAGTTCCGCCGGAATGTCGCGCACGACGCTGCTCATCCGGTAGATTTCGTCGGTGGCGATGCTGAGGCTGCGTTCGATCAGCCGCGCCTCGACCCCCGCCTCGCGCAGCTGCACGATGAAACTGGCCTTTTCGATGAAGCTGTTTTCAAGTCGCTCCGCGTTTTCCAGACCCTGGGCGACGACAAGAGATTCATCGTCGAAATCGCCAATATAGGCGCGAACCGGGATGCCGATGCGCCGGCAGGCGGCGATGCGGCGGCGGCCGTAAACCGGTTCGTATTCGGTCGCGGCGCCGTCGGCCGTGCGCCGCAGCATGACCGGGATCTGCTGGCCGGATTCGCGGATCGACGCGACCAGACCTTCGATTTCGGCCCCCGCATCGAACCGGTCGCGGAACCGGCCAAGCCCGATGCGGTCGGGGTCGACCTCGTGCACGGTTTCCTTGCGCAGATCGTCAAAGGTTTCCTTGAAGCGGCGCACGCTGGGATTGCCCGAGCGCGGCGCGCTGGCCGGGGGAGGGGCAGCGGGGCTGTCGGCGTTTTCGGCGCGCGATCCGCCGCCCGACAAGGTGCGGTCCAGGCTTTTCGACAAGAGTCCCTTGCGTGCCATCACGATCTTCCCCATGCGGCCTGTATCAGGTCTTCAAGTTCCGAGGTCACTCGCGACACCGATTCCCACGCGCGCTGATAGGTCTGGCGGTGGAAGGACGCCGGGTCGACCTCGACGATGGATTCCGACGACACGGCGGCATCGGCCACGGCGGTCGACAGGTAGAATTCGTTGGTCATCACCGAATCCTCGAGGATCGAGCGCAGGTAGCCCGCCACTTGAACCGACGGTTGGTCGGTGGGATTGTAGCGGGTTATCAGATACTTGATCCAGTCATAGGGGCGTTCGCCCTGGCGCTGTTCGATCACGCTCATCATCTCGCCGGTCATGCCCAGAAAGGTGCCAAGGCTCATCACGTCGACAAAGGACGCGGTGACCGTGACCAGAAGCGAGGTGCAGGTGAACAGCGCCGCCATCACCGCAAAGGACATCTGCGGCGGGCAGTCGAACAGGATCACATCGTAATCATCGCGGATCGGGGCAAGCGCTTCTTCGATGCGCAGGAAGAACGGCTCGCGGCGCTGATCGCTGCCGGCGGTCTCGTGTTCGAATTCCATGATCTGCATCGACGACGGGATCAGGTCGAGATTGGGCATATGCGTGCCGCGCACCACCTCGCGAATATCGACAGGGGCGGCGTCGTCGGGATCGTCGTAGCGGATCGCGTGATACAGCGTCAGCATGTCGGGTTCGCGTTCGGGCACGATGCCGAAAAGCTGCGTAAGGCTCGCCTGCGCATCAAGGTCGATCACCAGCGTGCGGTAGCCGCGCATCGCCAGCCCCTGCGCAAGGTGCTGGGCGCTGGTCGATTTGCCGACCCCGCCCTTGAGGTTGATCGACGCGATCACGACCGTCTGTTCATCGCCCACGCGGCGCGTGATGTTGTGCGGCTCCAGCCGGTCGTTCTGGATCAGGTGGTCGCGGATGGCATGGATTTCCGAGGCTTCGAAATGCCGGCGGGTGCCACGCAGCATGGTGCCCTGAGGAAGGTTTTCATTGCTGCGCAGCGTGTGGCGCAGCGAATTTTCCTTTACCCCGAGGTAATGGCAGGCTTCCTTGTAGCTGAACGACCGCAAGACCTTGTGCTTGCGCGGTTCCAGAAGCCGGTCCCGGTGCTGGACAAGCTGGTCCGCGATCAGGTTTGCATGCCTGTCCAGCGTGGCCGAGCCGCTGACTCCCATGATTCACTGCCCCACGTTCGTGATCTTTTTTTTCGGTGTAACACGTTTTGGGCCTTACGCCAGAAAAAACGCGTGACGCCTGTAATCAGCGCGCGCGTCGGGGAAGATCTGAAAACGCACGGCGAAGGGGTGCATCTTCGATTTTTGCATTCGGCGCAGCATGTTAGATGGTACCGGTTCGGCCAAGGCGCCGGTTTCACATGCGCCCGGGCAGCGCCCGCTTGGGGATAACCCTGTGGGCAAGCCGGCCGCGCGCGCGAATCGCGGCGGGGTCACTGGCGGGAAAGACGCCGTTCCAGCTGCACCAGCGCGTCATGGATAAGCACCGCGAAAAGCCCCACCACAAGGCCCCCCTGCACCACGTAGGCGGTGTTGCTGGTCAGCAAGCCCGCGATGATCACCTCGCCCAGGGTGCGGGCGGCGACGGTCGACCCTATGGTCGCGGTGCCAAGCGCGATCACCACCGACAGGCGGATCCCGGCAAGGATCACCGGCAGGGCAAGCGGGATTTCCACCAGCCACAGCCGACGCCACCGGCCAAGCCCCATCCCGCGCGCGGCTTCGATCGTGGCGGGGGGCAGGGCGGTCAGCCCGGTCATGGCGTTTTCGAAGATCGGCAGCAGGCCATAGAGGAACAGCGCCACCAGCGTCGGCCCCGCGCCAAAGCCCATCACCGGAACCGCCAGCGCCAGCACCGCAACGGGGGGAAAGGTCTGGCCCAGGTTGGTGACGGTGCGGGCAAGCGGGCGGAAGGCCGCCCCGAAGGGCCGCGTCACCAGAACCGCCAGCGTCACCGCCACCACCGTCGCCGCAAGCGAGGAGAGCGCCACCAGCCCCAGATGGCTGAGCGAGAGCGACAGCAGCGAGGCGCGCTCGTAGATCACCGGTCCGCCGTCGGGCGCAAGCGGTGCCAGCAGGGGGCGCAGCACGCCGGGGCTTAGCACCAGCGTCAGCAACAGCAGCACCAGCGCGGCGCGCAGGATCAACCCGCGCTTCTTCATTGGTGGGCGCCCGCCCGCGCGCGGATCGCCGACAGGGTGACGCGCCCGGGGGCGGCATCATCGCGCGTCACGGGCACCGCGTCGCGGCCCGTCCACAGGCAGGCGGACAGCGCCTCGCGCAGGGTGGCGCCGCGGGGCAGGGCGGGGCCCTCGGCGGGGCCATCTTCGGCCACGTCGGTCGCGGGAATCAGCGAAAGCAGGCGCAGCGGGCGGTCCGCTTCGCCCACCATGTCGGCCACGAAATCGGTGGCCGGCGCGGCGATGATCTCGGCCGGGGTGCCGTGCTGAACCAGTTTCCCCGCATCCATCACCGCGATCCGGTCGGCAAGGCGGATCGCTTCTTCCATGTCATGGGTCACAAGGAAGATGGTCGACCCCAGCGCCTGCTGAATCCGCCTCAGGTCGTCCTGTGCGCGGGCGCGGATGATCGGATCAAGCGCGCCGAACGGCTCGTCCATCAACAGCAGGTCCGGCCGCGAGGCCAGCGCCCGCGCCACCCCGACACGCTGTTGCTGCCCGCCGGAAAGATCGGCGGGAAACCGGTCGCGGAAGTCGCCGGGCGCCATCGAGAACAGGTTCAGCAGCTCGTCCACGCGGGCGCGGATCTTGTCCGCCGGCCAGCCAAGCAGTTGCGGCACGGCGCCGATGTTGCGGGCCACCGTGTGATGCGGGAACAGCCCGTGCCCCTGGATGGCATATCCGATGCGCCGGCGCAGTAGGTGGGGTTTCACCGCGCCGGTGGGCTGACCGTTGATCCGCACCTCTCCGGCGGTTGGCTCCACCAGGCGGTTGATCATGCGCAGTAGGGTGGTCTTGCCCGACCCTGACGTCCCGACGATGGCGGTGATGGTTCCGGTCTGCGCGGTCATCGACACGGCGTCGACCGCGACGGTATCGCCGTAACGCTTCGTGATGCCGTCGATTTCGATCATCTCGCGGTCCTTTCGGCCAGGCGTGAGGGGCGGGACAGATCAACAAGGATGTCCATGACGATCGCGGCGACCATCGCCAGCAGCACGGTGGGCAATGCGCCCAGCAGGATCAGGTCCGTCGCCGTCTGGTTCAGCCCCTGAAAGACGAAACTGCCGTAGCCGCCGCCTCCGATCAGGCCGGCGATCACGGCCAGCCCGATGTTCTGCACCAGCACGATGCGCAGCCCGGCCAGCAGGATCGGCAGGCCCAGCGGCAGTTCGACCCGGGCAAGCCGCTGCGCCGGGGTCATGCCCATGCCGCGCGCCGCCTCGATGGCCGCCGGCGGCACCGACGCAAGCCCCGCCACCGTGTTGCCGACCACGGGCAGCAGCGAATAAAGCACCAGCGCGATGAAGGCGGGGGCAAAGCCGATCCCCGCGATGCCGATGGCGCGGGCGGCGGGCAGGGCCTGCGCGACCCAGGACAGCAGCGGGATCATGATCCCGTACATCGCCAGCGACGGGATGGTCTGCAGGAAGCTCAGCAGCGGCAGCACCGCGCCGCGCAGCCGGGCGCGGCGGTGGCACAGGATGCCAAGCGGAAACCCGATCAGCGCGGCGGTCAGCAGCGAGCCAAGCGCCAGCGCAAGATGGCGCAGCGTTGCCGTGGCGAAGGCATCGCGCCGGCCAAAGAATTCCTGCGCCACCGACAGATCGGCCAGCGCGCCGGATCCCAGCAGCGCCGCCAGCGCCGCCAGCGCCAGCGCAAGCAGGCTCGCCCGCGCAGCGGGGCCGGGGCGCATCTGCGCCAGCGCATCGGCCATCAAAAGCGAAAAGACCGCAAGCAAACCCCAGAACCCGGCCCCCCGAGACACCCGCGCATAGGGGCCGGCCCCTTCCAGCAGCGCGGGTGCGCCAAGCGACAGCAGCCACAGCGCGCCGGCCAGCCCCAGCGCGGCGCCGGCAAGGCGCAGGCGGGGCAGGGCGCGCGGCAGACCCAAAGCCAGCCCCGCGATCAGGGCCGCAAGCGCCGGCAGCGCCGCCCCGGACGGCGCCACCGCCCAGGGGGCGACGCCCTCACCCGCGACGATGCGGTTGGCCGAAAGCGTCATGAACGGCGCCAGCAGCAGCCCCAGCCCCGCAAGGGCAAAGACCGCGCCGGGGGCCGATACCGGCGATGGCGCCGCGCTGGAAGCCGCGCTTTCGATCAGTCCAGCACCCCGGACTGGGTCAGGTAGTCGCGCGCCACGGCTTCGGCCGGCTCACCCCCCACCTGGATGCGCCCGTTGAGCATTTGAAGCGTCTGCATGTCCAGCGATTCGAAGATGGGGTTCAGGATGTCGGGGACCGACGGGTATTCTTCCAGCACCGAGGCGCGGATGATGGGGGCGGGTTCGTACACCGGCTGCACGCCCCTGTCGCCTGCCATCACCACCAGCCCGGTGGCGCCGACGCCGCCGTCGGTGCCATAGACCATGGCGGCGTTGACCCCCGAGGTGCCGCGCGCCGCGGCCTGGATCGTCGCCGCCGTGTCGCCCCCCGACAGGATCACCGTCTGGTCCTGCGTCAGATCGAACCCGTAGGTGGATTCCATCGCCGGCAGAACCGCGGGCGAGGAGACGAATTCGGTCGACGCGGCAAGCTTCACCTCGCCGCCCCCCGCCACCCAGGCGCCGAAATCGGACATGGTGGCAAGATCGTTGTCCGACGCCACGGGGCCGGTCACGGCGATCGCCCAGGTATTGTTCGCGGGCGCCGAGGCCAGCCAGGTGATGCCGTTTTCCGCGTCCAGCTCGCCCGCGCGGGCATGGGCGGCATCGGCATCCTTCCACACGTCGCTGTCCGCTTCGTTGAAGAAGAACGCGGCGTTGCCGGTGTATTCGGGATAGATGTCGATCTGCCCCGCCAGGATCGCCTCGCGCACGACCTGGGTGCCGCCAAGCTGCAGGCGGCGTTCGACCGGAAGGCCGGCGTTTTCAAGGGAAAGCGCGATGATGTTGCAAAGCAGCCCGCCTTCGGTGTCGATCTTCGACGAGACGGTGATATCGGCCTGCGCGGCGCTGGCCATCGCTGCAAGCAGCGCGCCGGTGGCGATGATGGATCTGGTCATGGGACGGTGTGCCTTCCTGTCGGGTCGCAATCACGGGGCGGTACGTGGGCACAAGTATAGGTGGCGGCGCGCGTCCGGAAAGGGCTTTTCCGCCGCCGCGCGCCGCAATTGCGCCTTGCCCTTGCCCGCGCACGACGGCAGCCTTGCCCGGCGCACAGCCAAGGAACACAGATGCTCAGCTTCACGATCCCCCAGATGACGGCGTTTCTTTCAAAGGTCTTCCCCCAGGTCGACGGCATGTTCGGGATCGACCGGATGGACGACGAGCTGCTGGTCATGCGGCTGCTGGCGGACGAACGGCACCTGCGCCCCGGCGGCACCGTGTCGGGGCCCGCGATGTTCGCGCTTGCGGATGTGTCGGCCTATGTCGCCACCATGGCGCGCATCGGGCGCGAGGCGCTCACCGTCACCACCCATGCCAGCATCGATTACATGCGCAAACCGGCGGCGGGGCGCGATGTGCTGGCGCATACCCGGGTTCTCAAGCTGGGGCGGACGCTTAGCGTGTCGGACGTTCTGATGTTCTCGGAAGGCAGCGATGCGCCGGTGGCGCATGCGTCGCTGACCTATTCCATCCCGCCCCGTCCCGCCTGACGCCCGCCCGCCTGACCCCTGGGCGGCAGCAGCCAGCGCATGAAAAAGGCCCCCCCGACAAGGCGGGGGGGCCGGCACTCGTTACACACCCGGTGGCTCAGGCGCCGGGCCAGACGCAATCGGCGCCCAGCACATAGGCCTGAGATGTCATGATGTTGCCCGCGATGTAGGCCGGCGGCGGCGTCATGGTGACGGTCACCGTGCCGGCGGTCTTGTCGTAGTGGTAGGTCGAGCTTTCGTAGCTTTGCGACCCCCCGGCCAGCGGGATGCCCAGGAAGCTGACGCTCCACGACGATTTCTGCGAGAAATGCGACTTGAACGCGCTTTCGTTGGCGTTGTGGAACACCATGGTGATGCTGGGCATCTGGCAGATCAGCATCACGTCAAGCACCCCGAAATCGCCGTTGGACGAGAAATCGTAGTGCTGCGGCGTGGTGAAGGCGACGCCGCTGGAACTGCCGTCGTTGTTGGCCGCGTCCTTGATCAGCGTCGGGTTCCACCAACCCGCACCGGTGCCGATGTCGTAGGCGCTGGACGAAAGCAGCGGCGTGAACTTCGTCACCCCCTTGAACGACAGCGTCAGATCCACTTGGGTGACGCTGCTGTCGAAGGAGAACGCGTTGTAGCTGGCGCTTGCGCCCGCACTGATCTGGAACCAGTCGATCCAGCCCGAGGCGCCCGCGCCGCCGTCGATCGCCACCGAAGACGTGGACTGGTCGATCTGCGTCACCGACATGCTGATGTCAAAGCCCTGGTTGCCCTGCAGCGCGCTCTGGATCTGGCTGGTCGGCTCGGCGATGGTCAGCGTCGGCAGGATGGACGCGGTGCCGTTGGAATCCTGCGCCGACATCCATCCGGGGGTGGCCGTCGCGGGGGTGGGTGACAGGTTCTTGGCGCATTGCGCGATCTGCGCGTTGTAGGAATTCACCGCGTTCTGCACCGTCGCCGCCGTCGCGGTCTGCGACAGGTAGGTCATGAAATCGCTGACCAGCTTGCCCGACCCCAGCGGGGCGTTCGGCAGCAGAGACGTCGGATTGGTCGAACTGCGGAAGGTCGCCAGCGTCAGGCCCTGCGCGCCCCAGCCAAGGATCTGTTCGGTCACGTACAGAAGCTTGGCGCTGGCGGTGGCCGAATTTGCCGGGGGGATGGCGCCGAACATGGACGTGTAGTCGGTCACGACCGTGTTCAGGATGCCGGCGGCCTTCATGTTCGCGGCGTCCAGCGCGTTCTGGTCCGCGGCGGTCAGCTCGTAGGACATCGCGGTGTAAAGGTTGAACAGCGCGGTGTTCAGCGTCGCGCCGCCGGTGGGCTGAAGATAGCCGTCCGGGTTGTACTGCATCACGTTGTTGAACTGGTTCCAGGTGTCGGTGTTGAAGATCGCCGCGTTGTTCCAGTACCAGTACAGATCGCCGATCCCGGCGCTGTCGACCGGCGTCCAGTTCGCCACGTTCAGCGCCTTCTTGACGACCGGTCCGGCCTTGGCTGCAAGAGCGTTGTAATAGGCGTCCTTGATCGGGGCGATACTGTTCGCTGTAAGCATGTCTTTCATCGTCGTGTCCTCCTGATCCTGTCGAGCGTGCCCGGGGTTGGGCGTTTTATTGTGAAGCGGTGGGGTTGGGCATTGCTGCCACGGACACACTGGCAGCGCGGCGGTCCGAAATCCCGAAAGCCCCCCGAAACCTTTCCGAAATCGATCCCTTTCGGAATTTCGGAAAGGTTTCGGAGAGACATCGGTCTTTGTGCGCGCGCCTGCGCGAGGATCGACGGGCCACGCGTCAAGGACAGGACGATATGGATTTCATGACGACGCAGACCCGCCGCCTTCGCAATGTCAGCATCTATCCCTATTACCGGGGGGTTCCGCTTGAACTTGACGCGGTGGCAAGCGCGGTCAGCGGCGTCTACCGGACGGACTGGTTCGGCGGGCACGCCTGCCACCGGCTGGATCTTGAAGGCGCGCGCCTGCTGCACGAGCTGCACGTGGGCGCGACCTACAGCTGCTGCGCCCGGGATCAGGACGACCAGCCGCTGCGCACGCATTGGCTGTATTGTTCCAAAACCGGGCCGACCCCGTCGTTCGGCGTCGGGCTGCGGATCGACGATGCGCGCGGCGCGTCGGCCCTGCCGCCGGACGATGCGGCGCCGGTGATCCTGCTGGAACGGCTGACGGACCTGGTCGCGGTGTTTCCGTCCTGCCCGGGCGACACGGGGCTGAGCCAGGCGCAGATCGGCCGGGCGGGCTGGCTGGTGATGACCCGCGTGGGGGTGCCCGGCACCATGGGCATCCTGGTCGAGGACCCGGTGCTGCCGTCCAGCCTGTGCCCCGGATCGACGGGGCTGGTGCTGGCGGGGCGGTCCTCGCGCACGACGCAAGCGGTGTCGCTGCACAACCTGCGCTGCGTCAGCGCGGGCACCGCGGCGCTGTTCCTGCGCGAGGAGCGGTGATGTTTACCCTATCCTCGCGCGCCGATGTCCATTACCATGCGTCATGTTTGCAGTCACAATTTCACCGTCCCGGTTTTCGGGCACAGGGACCGGGCGAACAAGGGGCAGGGGCTGATACGGCCCGCCCGCGCGCGGTTGTCGATACCATGGGGGAGTCGTTGTCGACTGGCATCATGACCGCCGCGACCGGATACATCAGGCTGGGCGACGTGACCTATCATCCGGACACCGAGCGCCTGGTCGCGGCGACGGGCGACGAGATCGTGCTGCGGTCGCAATCGGCGCGCGTGCTGGGCCATCTTGCATCGCGGCTGGGGGTGCTTTTCCCGCGCGACGACCTGATCGCGGCGGTCTGGCAGAACGTGTCCGTGACCGATGACAGCCTGACGCAATGCATTCTGGATATCCGGCGCAGCATCGGCGACAGCGACAGGACCATCCTGCGCACGGTGCCCAAGCGCGGCTATGCGCTGCACGGCGAACTGGTGCGCCCGCAGGGCAACGGCAGTGCGCAGGTCGACCTTTGGTCCCCGGCGATGCCCGCCCAGCCCGATCCGGGCAGGGGCCAGGACGGGGAAATCGTCGCGCAGCTTGATCCAAGGGACGTGCTGCCGACGCTTGCGGTCCTGCCGTTCCGCACCCCGCCCGGGGATGGCAACGCCGGGCTGGTCAGCGCCTTCATCGGCGACGAGATCGCCGGCGGCATCGCGCGGGCCGAGGACATGAACGTCATCTCGCGCATGTCCTCGGTCGCGATGGGGCAGGGCACACTGGCGGATGCGGGCCGCATGCTGAACGCCGATTTCGTGCTGACCGGCAGCGTGTTCGACCGCGCCGACGGTTGCCTTTTGCTGCTTGAATTCGCCGAGACCGCCTCGCAGCTGGTGCTGTGGTCCGACCGCATGGCGCTTGGGCTGACCGACTGGATGCAGGACAATGATTTCGTCGACCGGGTCGTCGCGCAGGTGCGCCGCGCGATCATGATGAACGAGGTGCGCCGCGCCCGTTCGGTTCCGCTGCGCGACCTCAAGCTGTACAGCGTGCTGCACGGGGCGGTGGGGCTGATGCACCGCTTTGCCCCGGCGGATTTCAACCTTGCGCAGGACCATCTTGAATACCTGACCGAACGGGTTCCGGGCCACCCCGCGCCCTGGGCCTGGCTGGCGCGCTGGCATGTGCTGCGCGCCGTGCAGGGCTGGTCTGACGATCCCCAAAGCGACACCCGGGCCGCGCTGGATTTCACCGGCCGGGCGCTGGACATCGACCCCGAACACACGCTTGCGCTGGTCTGCGAGGGGCAGGTGCTGTCGCACATGGCCCACCGGCTGGACGAGGCGCAGCACCGCTACGACGCGGCGCTGGCGATCACCCCCAACGATGCCCAGGGCCTTGCGCTGCGCGGCATGTTCGCCGCCTTCGGCGACCGGGGCGCCGAGGGAAAGCGTGATACCGAACGGGCGCTGCACCTGTCGCCCTTTCACCCGCACCGCTTCTTCTTCCTGGCGCAGGCCGCCGCCGCCAATATCGCGACGCAGGATTACCCCCGCGCCGTCACGCTGGCGCGGGAATCGCTGCGGCTCAACCGGTCGCACGTGTCCACGCTGCGCACGCTGGCCATTGCCCAGGCCGGTGCGGGCCAGATGGACGATGCGCGCGCCACGGCGGCAACCCTGATGCGGATGCAGCCCGACATGCGCGTCAGCAACTGGCTGCGCAATTCTCCCAGCTCGGGGTACGAGCTGGGCCGATCGGCGGCTGAAAAGCTGAAGGCGGTCGGCGTTCCGGATTAGGCATTTTTCCAGATTTTTGACAAAGGAAGACAAGACGATGGCAAGTGGACCTGAAAACGCGCTGAATGCCTTGAACGCGCTGAACGCCCTCAATGCGTTGAACGCATTGGGCAGCACCAACGCGCTGGCGGCGGGGGGCGGGGGGTCTCCGCTGTTGAGCGAGGCGCTGATCACCAGCCGGGACGGCATCGTCGGCGCGCGGATCGACCCCATCACGACCCCGGTCCCCGGCTTGCCCGACAGCCCCCAGAACCTGCCCCGCTTGTCGCGCACCGTGCGCGCCGCCATCGTCCAGGCCGACACCGTCGATATCGAGGGTGACGAGACGACCGCGACCTGCTGGCGCAAGTTTTCCGAACGCGACGGGCGCCGGCGCCGGGTGTCGTTCCGCGAGATGATCCAGATCAGCGGCCCGCAGATGGACCAGCTTGCCACGCAGCTTGACCTTGTGTCCGGCTACGCGCGCATCCGTCCCGACCGGGGCGCGGAAATCCTGTCGCAGGTCACGCCGCCCACCGCCTTTTTCGGCTCGATCGCCTTTCTGGATGCCGCGCGCACGCCCTACACGGTGGAACTGCTCAATACCGCGCTGGAATTTGCCCTGCCGGTCATCCAGCGCATCAAGTTCGCGCTGGCGGTCAAGCGGCCGGTGGAATTCTCGCCGCAGGTCCAGCCGATGATCGCGACCCCGACCCATGGCTCGCTGCCCAGCGGCCACGCGACCGAAGCTTTCCTGATGGCCCGCCTGCTGTGGAAGCTGCTGCTTAAAAGCGACGCGCCCCAATACACCGACCGCGCCTGGTGGGGCACCATGCTGATGCGGCAGGCCTCGCGCATCGCCACCAACCGCACCGTCGCGGGGGTGCATTTCCCCATGGACAGCGTGGCCGGGGCCGCGCTTGGCCTGACGCTGGCCGATCACGTGGCGGCCATGTGCCGGGGGGGCGCATGGTCGTCGGGGAATTTCGACGCCCCGCTGTTCGATCCGACCTGCGATTTCGACTGGCATCAGCTTTACGATGCCGAAGGCGACCAGCTTCGCCCCGAGGCGACGTCGGACCGGGGGGTCTGGGCCACGTTCACGCAGCACGACGGCCCCGCCGAGCCGCCCGCGCCGGCGCTGCACTGGCTTTGGCACAAGGCGCAGGCCGAATGGCGCGACCCCAGCCACGGCGCGCAGGGATAGGGGCCGGCGCCATGGTGAAATGGATTCCCAACCCCGACCCGGCGGCCGCCGACATCATCGACCACGTGGCCCACTTTCGCCTGAACCTTGCGGATCATCACCACCTTTCCGCGCCGGACCAGGTCTGGTGGTCGGTCCTGATCGCGCTTGACGGGGTCAGCATCGACGGGTTCGAAGCCCTGGCGCAGGACTATGCCGATGACCTGATGATCCCCGCCGCGTACGACCAGGCCGACCGCGCGCTGGTGCTGCCGCGCCAGCCGGTGACGATCTTCGCGCGCGCCCGGCTGATCGAGCGGATGAACAGGTGGGGCAACGGGCTGGGGGTGGTGTCGGTGCTGCTTGGCGCCTCGGTCCCCACGCGGTTCCTCGACCCCGAGGCCCAGCCGCAGGACCTGCCCGAAATCGTCGTGCCCGAAGGCACGGTGGTGCAGGCGGTGGTGGATGACGGCATAGCGCTGGCGCATGACCTGTTCCGCCGCGACGCGACCACCACCCGCATTCATCACGCCCACCTGTTCGAAACCGAACCGCTTGCGGGCGGGCACGCCACCCTTGGTCGCGGGCTAGAGGCCGGGCAGATCGACGCGCTGCTGCGCGAATGCACCATCGGGGGCATGCTGGACGAAGACCTGTTCTATGCGCGCTCGGGGCAGGTGGACCTTGCGCAGGACGTGTTCTCGACCGTGGCGATGCGGCGTTCGCACGGAACGCATGTCATGGCGCTTGCGGCGGGCGATCCGATGCCCGAGGCGCGCGCCGACCGCCCCATCATCTGCGCCGCCCTGCCGTCGCGCATCGTCGCGGACACCACCGGGTTCGACATGGTGCCGGTGCTGTACCTGGCCTTTCACATCCTTGTCCGGCAGGCGCGCCGCTTTCGCACCGAACAGGGGGCATTCGCGCCGGTGGTGTTCAATTTCTCATACGGCAATACCGGCGGGCCACACGATGGCACCCAGGTCTTTGCCGAGATGTTCGACCGCTACTTCGGCCCCCGCGCGGTATCGCCCGCCGGGCGGCGGCAGCGCGCCTGGCTGACCCTTCCCGCCGGGAACGCCAATCTTGACAGGCTGCACGCGGTGGCGCCCCACGGCAGCAACCGGCCCGTGCGGCTGGACCTTGCCGTTCTGCCCGATGACCGCACGCCGTCCCACGTGCAGATCTGGCTGCCCGTCGCCGCGCCGGGCGCAGTGCCGCCCGATGCACAGATCACGGTGCGCGCCCCGGGGGGCACCGACAGCGGCACCATCCCCGCCCACCCCGGGCAGCACACGGCGCTTGTGAATGCCCGCGGCGAGCGCATCGCCTGGCTGGCCTGCCAGTTCGTCGGCGGGGAAACGAAACGCAGCCTCGTGACCCTGTCGATCAACCCCACCGCCAATATCGAAACAGGCGCGGACCTTGCCCCCGCCGGGCTGTGGAACATCGAGATCGAGCGCCCGCCGCAATGCAGCGACGGCGCGTTCCACATCTGGGTCCTGCGCGACGACACGCTTCCCGGCCAGATGCCGGGCGCCCGTCAGGCGTTCTTCGACAACCCCGGCTACAAGCGGTTCGATCGTTTCGGCGCGCCGCTGCCTGTCGATCCCAAGGACAGCGACTGCCCGGTGCGCCGCTCGGGCACGCTTAGCGGCTTTGCCTGTGCGGATTCCCCGGTGGTGGTCGCGGCCTATACCGCCCACACCGCCGAGCTGTCGGGCTATTCCGCCGCTGGCCCCCTGAACCCGTCGCGGGACAGGCCGCAGCCGCAGCGGCAGGGCCCGGACCTTGCGGCGCGGGGCGATGACAGCCTTGTGCGGCGGGGCGTGATTTCGGCCGGATCGCGCAGCGGATCGTGGGTGCGCCTGTCCGGAACAAGCGTCGCAGCGCCGCAGGTGGCCCGGCTTGCCACCGAGGATATCGCAAGCTTCGACGGAACCGCGCGAAACTGGGCCGTTCAGGCGGTCGAGCAGGACAGGTTCCCCCTGCGGGGCGATCCTTCGGTGACGCGCACCGGGGCGGGCGCCGTCGCAGGCAAGCCGTTCCGGCCCTGACCGGCCCCGCCGTTTCCGCTTGCGCTACCTGCCCGGCCCCTTGCCGGGCGGTGCAGGATAGCCGCGCGCCCAGATCGCCCTGCTGCGCCAGACCTGCCGCCAGTCGGTGCGCCTTGCCGCGCTTGATCCCGGCGCGATGCTGCTGGCCCCAAGGCGCAGCAGCACGTGCAGGCGGTGCAGCAAGCCGATGGAAATCCTCAGCGCAGGCGACCCATAAGTGTGCGCCAGCGTCGTCCTTGCCGTCAGAAGAAACACCTGCGTCGATGCGGGCGACGCCGCCGACCCGGCCACGTGATGCACCAGGGTCGCCTTGGGCAGGATGACCGGGTCATACCCCATCTGCCGCGCCCTTAGGCACAGGTCCGCATCCTCGCCATACATGAAATACCGCAGATCGAAGCCGTTCAAGCGATCCCACAGCGGGCGGGCGATCAGCAGGCAAGCGCCCGAAACGACGTCCACCGGCACCGCCTCTGCGGCGGTTTGGTCCAGGCGCGGCCAGACGGCCTCGGGATCGAAAAGCGGCGATCCGGCAAAGATGGCCCGCAGGCCAAGCGCGGCGAAAAGCGTGCCGCGAAATGTCGGGCGGTCAAGCCCCGCAAGACGGTTCGACCTGCCATCCGCAAACCGCGCGTTTGCGCCATAGATCCCGTGCCCCGGCGCCTTGTCCGCGAAGTCCATCAGCCGGGAAATGCAGTCGCCATCCAGCACGGCATCGGGGTTGACCAACAGCAGCCGGCTGCCCGAAGCAACGGATGCGCCGCGCATGACCGCTGCGGCAAAGCCCGAGTTCACCGGGGACCGCAGCAGGGTCACGGCGGGAAATTCGGCGGTGATCGCGTTGCAGGTGTCGTCTTGCGATGCATTGTCGACGATGATGATCTCTGCCATCCCATTCGGGATCGAGGATAGGCAATCCCGGATGGTATCGGCATTGTTGAAGGTCACGATGATGATCGAAAGGGGCGTCCGGTCTGGCGCCATCCGGCTGCCAAGATGAACATTCTCTATGTCACCCATGAATTTCCTTTTCCCGCGGTCGCGGGCCATCATCTGCGCACGGCCGAGATCATCTCGGCCCTGCCGCCCGGGGCAAGGGTACATCTGGTGGGATATTCGGAAAAGCCCTGCGACCCCCACGCCCGACTGCCGGGCATCGCCGGTTTCGACGTGGTGCCCGCCCTTGTGCGCATCCGCCGCCGGCCTTTCGCGCTTGCCAAGGCGCTAGGCAAGGCACTGCTGACCCATCGCCCCTATTCCATCGCCAAGTACCCGGTGAAGGCGATGCAGGCCCCCATCGACCGGCACTGCCGCCAGTCCGCGCCGGACGTGGTCATCACAAGCGTCTTTACCCGCCACATGGTGCCGCCCGGGCCGTGGAAGGTGATCCTTGATGTACACAACATCGAACACGCGCTGTGGCAGGGCTTTGCGCCCACGTTGCCGGCTGCCAGGGCCGCCTTTGTCCGGCGCGAGGCGCGCCATTTGCAGCGCATCGAACATCAGGCATGGGCCGGGGCGGACGGGATCATCGCCATCTGCGCCGAAGATGCGGCCATCATCGGCCGCGCCAGCCCCGGCACGCCGGTCGGCCATGTTCCGGTGCATATAGGCGGCGATCATGCGCCCGGTCGCCCCGCGCCCTTTGACGTCGGGATGATCGGCGTGTGGTCCTGGGCGCCCAATGCCGCTGCCATCGCTGATTTTGCGCGCCTTGCCATGCCGGCGCTGGCGCAGGCGGGGCTGCGGGTCAGGATCGCGGGCAGGGGGCTGGACGGGGAAACCAAGGCGCGGTTGACGCGATGGGGCGCCGATTGCCCGGGCCATGTGCCGGATATCGGCGATTTCTATCGCTCTGTCGCAATGATCGCGGCGCCCTACAGGCTGGGGGGCGGCGTTCGGATGAAGGTCGCCGAGGCGCTTGGCCAGGGCGTGCCAGTCATCGGTACCAAGCTGGCCTTTCGCGGCATCGGCCCCGGCGTTCCGCCGGGCTGGATCGTGGAAGATGTCGCGGACCTGCCCGCGGCGCTGATCCGCCATGCGTCCGACCCGCCCGCCGTGCCGCCGGGGCTGGGTGCCGCCCATTCGCGCGACCGGCAGCGCCGTGCCATCCGCACGCTGTTCCGCGCCGCTGGCGTGCCGGGTGCAGACGCCGCGCCGGATCACCCGGCGGGGCCAGGTTCGCCCGGTACGAAAAGCACGTTGTTCACGTAATCCGGGCGGTCGGGGTTCGACGCCGCCTGCAGGGACAGGAATTCATCGCCCGTCACGCCGTGCGTGATCCCGCACCAGGGAAGCGCCGCAACATATCCCGCCCGCGACATGGTCTGGAACAGCGCGGTCACGTCGCAGCCGTGACGGCGTTCGGCCTCTGCAAGGATGATCGGCCTGTGGGTCGCAATCGTGGCGGCAGCGCCCCGAAGGACCGCCAGTTCGTGCCCTTCGACGTCCAGCTTGATGAATCCGATCTTCTGGCCCGCAAGCCTGTCGGACACCAGCGCGTCAAGCGTCGTTGCCTGCGTGGTCCAGTCGTATGTGGCCCCTTGTGTCGGCGCGCCCCGCTCGGCAAAGGTCAGCGCGTAATCCGGGCGCCCCCGTTTCAGCGGGGTCGAAAGGCGCAAGGGTCCGGCGCGGTCGGACAGGGCAAGGCACATGGGGCGGCAGTTTGCCGGCAGGACTGCCGCCATGTGTTCGACCGCCGCGGGCCGGGGTTCGATGGCGATGACCTCCCTGCTTTTTTGTGCAAGCGCCCGCGCGAACAGCCCGTGATGCGCGCCCACGTCGATTGCCGTGTCGAAATGCATCGAAAGCCGGTCCAGCCAGCGCAGGGTCGGGTCCAGCCCCAGCACGCCGCCCCGGCGCGCGTATCGCAGGCGATGATGCATCAGTTCCACGACCCGGCTCGCAAGCCGATCCGGAAGACGTCCCGCCAAAGATGTCACCACGCCATTCTCTTCCAGATCTTCCAGCGCCGCAGCAGGCGGTCGGCCCAAACCTGCCCCGGCCCCCGGTGGCGATCCCCGTACCAGGGCATCAGGCGCAGCCCGTCGCTGCCCCTGTCATTGTAGTAGTTGGGCACCGGGTGGAAATTGCGCATCCGCAGATGGAAGGTCTGGCTTGATGCCGACGCCTGGGGCGGGACGATCCATCGCCAATCCGCAGCGACGCGCCGCCCGGCGGCCTGTTCGCGGCTGTGGAAGGTCATGAACTGGTCCGACGCGGTGTGGTGGTCGATCATCGTCACCCCGGCGTTCCGGAACGAATGAAGCACCGCGCGGTTCAACTCGGTCAGCGCCGTGTCGCGCCACAGCGTGGGATCAGGGGCGGATGGATCCAGGCCAAGGGACCGCGCTACCCGGGGCAGCAGGTCATAGCGCCTGGCATCGGCGAAATTGCGCGAGGCGATCTCGGTTCCCATGTAAAAGCCGTTGAACGGCGCGCAGGGATATTCGATCCCGCCGATGGTCATGATCATCCCGCTGACAATGGGCACGGTGTACCAGCGCAGGCCAAGGGCCCCCAACGCTGGCTGATCGGGGTGCGTGATCTGCACCTCTCGCACGGCATCGGCGGGCAGATCGATGCGGTGGCGCCGGTCCTTCGCGTCGCGGATGAACCAGGGCAGCAGGTCGAAAGGCCCCGGCGCGTCGGGGGGAATCCATCCCATCGACGCCGCGATCCGGGTCGCTTCGGTGTTCTTGCGATCCCCCATGACACCCCCCCCGGGCAGCGCATGGCAGGCATATTGCGTGATCTGCCCGCTTTCGATCCAGGCGGGCAGGGCAGCGCCCTCTACCGGCGCGAAGACCGAGATCATCGACCTGATCCTGCCAGAGCCGTTGCTTTCGCGCAGATGGTCGTGGACGCGCCCGGCGATGTCCTCGATGCGGGTAAGGTGGCGGCAGTCCGCGACATCAAGGCTTTCCCACATCAGCCGGCCGATGCAGCGCCCGGTGTTGCGCCAGGCAAGGCGCGCGCCATAGGCCAGCTCGCCCGGAGTGTGGTGGTAGAAATCGGCGCGCGACAACTGGCGGCGCACCTCGGCCCAACGCCGCTGGCGCGCGCTGCGGCTTGCGCCTTCGGCATCGTGGTACGAGGCAAGGAAGGCGCGGGCCTCTTCCCGGCGCTCAAGGGCGGAAATCCGGCGAAGCCGGCGTTCCAGCGGGCTGCCGGCGGTGACGTCCGCGCGCCCGATGCGGGCGATCCGACGCCACATCACATCAGCCCGTCGAACTGGCGCGAACTGTCGCGCAATTCCCGGCCATTGATCGCGCGGACCACGGCCAGCGCCCGCGCCTTGGCGCGCCGGTAGGCCGGATCGCGGGGCGTACTGTGCGCGTAAAGCGCCCGCGCGCGCCGGTTCTGGGGCGCGGTGATGATCACGTCGGCGCCCGGTCCCGCATGGTCGCGCATCGCCTGCCAGATCGGCGTGCCGGTTTGCAGCGAAAAGTCGTTGAACCTGACCCGGTCAAGCGCATGGGCGTGACGTTCGAGGAAATCGGCGGTCAGCTCCATGTCCCTTGCCGTTTCTCCGGGAAAGCCCTTGAACATGGTGCAGCGCACCGACAGCCCGGCGGCGTAGGCATCCAGGATGAACCGCGAATTGCGCGACACGTCGCTGCCCTTGCGCATCGCGTCAAGCAGGGCCTGGCTGCCGCTTTCCAGCCCGAAGGAGATGCGGCGCATCCCGCCTTCGACGGCCCGTTCCAGATCGGCGCGCGACAGCCCGTTGTCCTTGCGCCGGTCCACATGCACCGTGCCGATCCATTCCGCGCCCTGTACATAGCGCCCGATGCCAGAGGCGATCCCCCGCATCATCCCCGGCCACGAGTTAAGCTTGAGGTCCAGGAACAGGAAATTCGTGGTTCCGTGGCGATGGGCCTGTTCCTGCATTTCCAGCAACACGGAATCGACGCTGCGGGTGCGGAACGTGCGCCCCGAGGCCGAGATCACGTCCGAGCAGAACATGCACTTGTCCCACTGGCAGCCCCGCCCGGTCATGATCGGCACGATGCGCACCGGGTAGCGGTCCCAGGGGAAATCGGTGAAATCCGGGATCGGCGTGTCGTCAAGGCGGCGCAGCGGCGGGGCCGCCAGCGACCGGCGCCCATCGGGCAGCACCACGCCGGGGTGTTGCGCAAGATCGCCCCCTTCCAGCAGCGTTTCCAGCACGTCGGGCAGGTCGCGATCCATTTCGGCCCCGACCACGGCGGTAAGCCCCGGCAGGGCGCGCCATTCGTCCGCGACCTGGCCAAGGTTGAACATCGGCCCCCCCAGCAGGACCGGGATGCCGCGTTCCCGGGCCATGGCGGCGATCGCCTTGACGCTTTCGAAATGCTGCAGATAGGCGGACAGCAGAACCGCGTCGGGGCGGCGCGCCAGGGCCACCGACACTTCGCGCAGGACGACACGATGGGGGCGTTCCCGCCATTTCAGGCGCATCGCGCGCGCCATGTCGCGCAGCCCCGCCGTGCCGGGCATGTCCGACAGGTGAATGCGGCGCTGCACATGGTCAAGGATGGTTTCGCGCCGCTCGCGTTCGACGGCGGGCACATCATGGGCAAGGGGGGACAGGACCTCGACCTTGGCGCCCCGGTTGCGCAGGGCGGCGGTGATCAGGCCGATGGCCAATGTCGGAAAGCTTGCAAAGTTGTTCAGATCGACGATCAGGACGTTCCGCTGCGTCGTCTGTGAAATCGTGACCGAGGATGCATCAACCTGTCGCGCCGGGGCCAAGCCACGCGGTCGACGCGGCGTTGTGGTGACGTTCATGTCCGATCCATATTCATCGTAAAAAACTTTCCGGTATGTGATTTCTAGACGAGCATGGGGATTTCTTCAATTTTTTACGCAAGGCGTGCGGAATCGTTTGTGCGCGCTCAAACGGCGCGCGGGGCGGGGGTGGTGGAAAATGGGCTTTGGTTCTGCGGTGATCGCACGGCCCGCGCCTGTGCACGGCGCGGGCCGCCCGGCTTAGGGCGCGGCCCGAAACAGCGTTTCGCACCGCTCTGCCAGGTCCAGCAGCGCGGGATCGCTTTGGCCGGCGGCGATCAGCATCACGCCGATGGTGTCTTGCGCGTGGCGGAAGGGCAGCGACAGGCTGCACCCGTCCATGACGTTGGCGATGGTCGGGTTGCGCAGCGCCTGAAGGTTGATGCGCCCGAAATCCGCGTCATCCTGCACCGCCTCGAAGCGGGGCGGCAGGATCGGCACCGTCGGCATCAGCAGGACGCGCCCGTCCAGTTCCGCATCAAAGGCCGTGATCAGTTCGGCCCGCTGGTTCAGGGTCTGGCGGTAGCCCACAGCGGACACCTCGTCGGCGCGGGCCATGCGGGCGGCAACGCGGGGGTCAAGGCTGGCCTTTCGGGTCTGGAACGCATCTTCGTATTCGGCGCGGCTTTCGACGCAGGAAAACTGCCAGACGGGCAGGGATTTCATCGCCTCCAGCGCGCTGAGGCTGCGTTGCTCGACCGCAAGCCCCGCGCCGCGCAGCAGCGCCACGGCCGCATCGAAGCCCGCGCGCACCTGCGGTTCAAGGTCATCCATGCCGAAATTCTCGGGGATGACGAATTCGGGCCTGACGGGCCGCGACGTCAGGCCGGGCGACGAAATGGCCTGCCAGACCGCGCGGCAGGTGGCGACGTCGCGCGCCATGGGGCCGATGCTGTCCAGGCTGCGCGACAGCGAACGGCACCCTTTCTGCGACACCGTCGACTGGCTGGGCTTGAACCCGGTGATGCCGTTGAAGGCCGCCGGGATGCGCAACGAGCCGCCCGTGTCGGTGCCGATGGCCACGTCCGCCAGCCCCCGCGCCACGCTCACCGCCCCGCCCGACGTCGACCCCCCGGGGATGCACCCCGGATAAAGCGCGTTTTCCGGTGTGCCGTAGTGGGGGTTGAGCCCCAGCCCGGAATAGGCAAGTTCCGTCATGTTGGTATGGCCCACAAGCACGCAACCCTCTGCGCGCAGCGCGGCCACCACGTCTGCGTCTTCGGCGGCAGGGGCATCCTGCGCCATGAAGGTCGTGCCCGCGTGGGTGACATGGCCCTTGACGTCGAAAAGATCCTTGATCGACACCAGCGCGCCGGCAAGGGCGCCCTGGGAGTCGCCTTGCGCGGCGGGGGGCGTGTCGAACAGGCGGGTGTAGACATGTCGCGCGTCCGGGCCATCGGCGGCGATCCGGGCGCGGATGTCCTGCAGGCGGGCGGGGGCGGTCGCAACGGACCAGGGACAGGCGTGGGCCATCGGGTTATTCCTTCAGGTAGTTGGTGGCGCAGGTCACGGCGATATCCGCCGCGCGGGCGCAAAGTTCGCTGCGCGGATCGCCCAGGAACGACGCGGTGAAGCCAAGGTCGTCCAGCTTCCAGCCGGGATCGAAGGGCGCGATGCGCCCCTGTTTCACGAATTGCTCGGCGAACTGGTGGGGAAACAGGCCGGCTCCGATGCCGGTGGCGACCATTTCCAGCCCGGCGTGGATGGAACTGGTCGGGAAAATCTGGGTCGAATGGCCGTAGCGGTCGATCAGCTGGCGGCGCAGGTCGCGATAGGGGCGCGAGTTGCG